>DATDNN010000251.1:0-17074 GCA_036518255.1 Allosphingosinicella sp.
CAGGCGTCCCGCGCCACCGCACGCATGTTGCAGGACCGCCGCATTCCCGTTGCCCAGCAGGGCCGCTGGGGCGTCTGGGCGAGCCAGGTCGTCTGGGGCATGAGCAAGGATCTCGGCAACACCGCCGCTTACGATGTGAGCGGCTGGGGCGCCGCCGCAGGCGCCGAGACGCCGGTCGGCGATGCCGGCGTGATCGGCGGATCGTTCGGCTATCTCCTCGGCAAGAACGTCAATGGCGGCAATGACAATGAAGTCGATACCAACCAGTTCGAACTCGCCGGTTATTGGCGCGGCGACATGGGGCCGCTGCAGGCCTATGCGCGCGTGTCGGGCGCCTTCATCCGCTTCGAGGGCCAGCGCCGCTTCACCGGCACCAACGGCACACAACCCGTAACCCGCACCGCCGAAGCGAATTGGAACGGCTCCCTCTTCTCGGGCGCGGCCGGGGCGTCCTACGAAATCCAGAAGGGGCGTCTCAGCCTCCGCCCGACCGCCGCGATCGAATATTATCGCCTCTCCGAAGGCGATTATAGCGAGACGGGCGGCGGCGACGCGTTCAACCTCGACGTCGACAAGCGCAAGGGCGATGAACTCGCGGCGACGGGCTCCGTGGTCGTGGGCTACGACTTCGGCAGCATGGATCCGCAGGGCACCTGGCTGCGTGTCGAGGCCGAGGCCGGACGGCGCGAGATCGTCGCGGGCGATCTCGGCGCCACCACCGCGCGCTTTGCGGGCGGCAACGATTTCGTCCTGCAAGCCGAAGAACGGCAGAGCGGCTGGGTCGGTCGCCTCCGCCTTGCGGGCGGCACGCCAATCTTCCGTCTGGGCGGCGAATTCAGTGCCGAGGAACAGCAAGGGAAGGCGGCCTTCGCCTTCCGCATCGGCCTCAACGCTGCCTTCTAAACTGCGGCTGAGCCAATCGTGGGGCGGTGGGGCCATGCTCCGCCGCCCTTCGCTTATCAATAATCCTTCCGGTAACGGACGTTGACGCTGGAGCTGCCTGCTGAGCTTGCCGTCGACAGCAGGCTCAGCGCCTTCGACAATGCGATTTCGAGCTGGGTCGCGGTGAAGCCCCGCGCGTCGGTAATGACTTCCAGATAGATATCGTTGCTGACGTAAAAACCGGCCGCGATGGCAGTCCCCCGCCCGGTCGCGGCATCGGAGCCCAGGATGCGGAGCCGGCTGATGCCGCCTGCCGAGCGCAACTTGCCGAGCGGATTCAGCCCGCCTCCACCGCCGCGCAGGGAATTGAGCGACGCAGCCAGCTGCACGGCCTGGAGCGCCGACAGATCGGTCACCGATCCGCCGAAGAAGAGCCGTGCCATGATCTCATCCTGCGGCAAGGCGGGCGAGGAGGTGAGCGCGATCTGGGGATTGGACGAGGAACCGGTGATGTTGATCGTCGCTGTGATGTTTTCCACATCGGTCGTGGCGGACAGATCGAGCTGCGGATCGATGCGGCGGCCGCCGGTAAAGTCGATACGGCCGCGCGTGATGTCGAACTCGCGACCGGCGAAGCTGTAAGTGCCGCGGATCACTTCGGCCGTTCCGGTGACGCTGGGCGCACTTGTGGTGCCCGTCACGCGAAGATCGGTCTGCCATTCGGATTCGAGGCCCATACCGGACACGAACACTTCATTGTCCGCGCGCACGCGCAGGTCGAGGTTCCAGATGCTCGGCGGCCCCGCACCTTCCTCATCCTCCGGACGGCCGACAGGTTCGCCGCGCCGGTGGACGCCCTCCAGCACGGCAACTTCGGCGGCGCCCTGCCGGATGAACTGATAGCGCGCCTCGGGCAATTGCAGGTCGCCACTGATGAGCGCGGGCCTCCCCGGACCATTCGTCACCGCGATCTTCCCCGATACAGTCGCGCCGAGCGCGTCGGACCGGGCCAGCTGAGCGCGATTGAGGGTCAGCTCCACATCAACGGGGAAACCGGCATCGGCGGCGAGATCGACAACGCCCCTGCCGCTGATCGTACCTCGCCCTGCCCGCGCGTTGATCTGGGCGAGCTCAAGCCGGGAACTGGTGAAGCGGCCCTGCACGGCCATGTTGGTGAGGCGCGTGCCATAGGTTTCATCGACGAAAGTGAGGTTGTTCGCTTTCACGACCCCTGTCAGCTGCGGTCGCTGCACCCGCCCGCCAAAGTCTGCGGCGAGACCCAATGGACCTGACACTTGCTGGTCGGACAACCCGGTCAGCGACCACAGCACCTCGGCAGGACCGTTATAGCGGATGCCCCCTGACAACGGCGATGCCAGTAGCCTTTGCATCCAGCTTCCTGCGGCGGGCGACAAGGGCTGGAGCCGCGCCTGAAGGCGGCCAATTACCGGTCCGCCCCGGCGAATGACGGCGTTAAGTGCTCCCCCTTCCGGCCGCAGCGTGCCCGCCGCAGCAATATCCACGGGCGCGGACAGCGTAGCGATGCCGGTGCGGGTGAAATCGTCGATATTCACGCGCAGGTCGGCACGCGGGAAGGTCGCGCCGGAGGGCTGGGCGAAGTCGAGCGCTCCGGTTGCCTTGCCGCCCAGGCCGAGGCCGGGCGCGAAGGCATTGGCGACGGAAAGGTCGAGATTGGCCATGCGCGCCTGGACGATGAGGCCGCTGCCAAAACGGCCTGCGAGCCGGACATTGCCTTGGGGCAGGACCAAGGTGGCGGGGGCAAGCTGCCAGCCGCCAGCAACCTTGCGGAGATCGGCCGGGCGCTCGAGGCGGAAGGGAATGTTGTTCGCACGCCCCTGAAGCGCCGCAAGGATGCGGTTCGGGGTGATCGCGGCGTTGGCGGCGATGGTGAACGGCGTACCGCTGCTCCCTTCGGCGAAAATCTGGGCGCGGCCCGTGCCGCCCTGCATCTGCGCGCGGGCGCGTGCGCGGGCGAGACTGAACTGGCCGCTCCGCACCCCCGCCAGCTGCGCGTCGCCGGTGATGGAGGGGCCGCTGGGATAGAGGATGGCCGCCGCCTCGATAATCCCACGCTGGATGAGAATCGGCTGCTCGCCCGGAATGCGCGCGCCGTTCGCGCGGGCCGAGACTTGCGCCTGCTGATAGCGGCCCGCCGCCGCGAGGCGGACGGTGCCACTGAGGCCCGATCCGGCCATCGACAGCTGCCCGGCGAATGGGCCTGCCGCCGTCTGCGTCACCACGCCCCGGAAATCGATACCGGCGAAGCGCACCAGCCCCACATCGATGCGGAGCGGGCCTCTGCCCGACAGGATGGTCACATCGGCGCTGAACGGCCCATATTGCGACTGCCCGCTCGCCGTGATCGCATAGCCCTGCCCGGTGCCCCTGATCGTCGCATCGACATCCGACAGGCCGATGCCGAAGCCTGGACGCGCGGCGCGAAGCCGGACCAGCGGCTGGCGCGCCGCACCCGTCACGACAACCGCGAGTGGTCCGTACTGGGTGGAGGTTCCGATCGCGCGGAGGTTGATCCGGCCATTGGGCGCATAAGTGCCCTCGCCCGACGTAATGCGCAGTTGCGGCGCGGAAAGCCGGACATTGCTGAACGCGATCATCCCGTCCGGATTCATGCGGATATTGGCGCTCGCCACCGCATTGCCGCCAAGCATGTCGCGCGCCGAGGAAATGTCGATGCGGCGCGTCTTCACCGCCACCCGCCCCTGCACCCCCAAGCCCGCTACCGTGCTCACGACGTCGAGGTTCGTGTCGAGATCGACAATGCCGATCCCTTCCAGGAGATAATTGTTCACCCGCCCCTGGATGGCGCCGGTATAACGACCGCGTGCCAGATCGGCGACGACGATGGCGGTGGCGTTGAGCTTGTCGGAACGAATGCGCAGATCGTCCGAAAGGACGCGATTGTCGCCGATCGCGAATGTGCCGCCGAGCGAAACATTGGTCAGCAGGCCGCCGAGCGCCGGATTGAGGCCGGAGATACGGGCCGCCCGCGCGGAAACGGGAATAAGGATCCGGTCGGTGTCGACGCGGGCCCGGCCTTCGGCGGCGAGGCCCTCCACCACCGTCTCGTCAAACCCAAGCGTCCGCGCGTTGAGCCGATAGGCGACCTGCGGCGTGCCGAAGCCGCCGTTCAGCACCATGGCGAGCCGGAGATCGTTGGCGCGGAGATTGGGCGCAATGGCGCCGGGCTGCATCAGCCGCGCCGCGACGCGCACATCTTCGAACCGGCTCTGCCCGAGATCGATCATCCCCTTCATCGCGATCGCCGCGGCAGGTGAATTGAGGCGGAGGTCAGTATCGGCGCGGCGGTTATCGAGGCTGGTGATGAGATTGAGCTGGACGAGCGGCGCCGTCAGCCGTGCAAGCGGCCCCCTCAAGACGAGGTTCGGCCGTACAGGCCCGGTGACAGTGAAGCGGCCGTCCCTGCCGGCTAAGTTGAGGTCGGCAAGACCCTTTCCGCCTAGCATCGCCTGGGCACGGCCCTGCCAGGCTTTCCACGTGCCCTTGCCCCCGATCTGCGCGTCGAGCGGCGCCTCGAGCCCCGCCAAGCCAGCAACAAAACCGTCGGCCGGGGCCTTGAGCCGCGCCGCAACGTCGAAGCGGTTCTCATCCGGAGCGCCGTCGAGGCGGAGCTGGAGACGGTCGCCGCCCGCAAGGCCGCGCGCCGCTATCGCGCCCGCATCGAGCGCGATCTGGGCCCGCCCGTCCGCAATCTTCGCACCGCCGGTAAGGCTCAGCAAATGCCTTCGGCCCGTCACGGCCGGATGAACCGCAAGCCGGTCGATCCGCAGTCGGCCGATGTCGATATCGATGTCGGGGAGCAGTGGCGCGTTGGGATTGCCTGAGGGACGCAGTTCGGGGAGGCGGAACAGGCCAGCCTGTGGAATGGTGGCTGAACGAATATCGATATGATTGCGGAAATAAGAGAAAGGCCGCCAATCGAGTTCGACCCGCGGAGCGGCGAAGAAAACACCCTTGGGATCCCTCAGCACCAGGTCGTGGACGATGAGGTCGCCATAAAGATTGCCCTCGATCCGGCCGACATCGATGTCGAGGCCGGACGCCATTTCGAGATTGTCGATTTGCCGCACGACATAGCGGCGGCCGAATTCGGTGTTGAGGCCAAGGACGAGCGTCGCGGCGGCGAGGAGGAGCAGGCCGATGACGATGGCTGCCCATTTTGCGATGCTCCGTCCCCGGTGCCGGACGATGCGGACTTCGCCTTCGGGCATATCTTGGCGCTCCTCCACCATCAGAAGGCCTGTCCGATTGAAATGTAGACCGCGACTTTGGATTCGCCCTCCCGCCGGTCGAGCGGCATCGCGACATCGACCCTCAAGGGCCCGAAATTGGTGTAGAGGCGCCCGCCTATGCCGACGCCGAAGCGCAGGTCGCTGAGCTTCGGCACCTGACCTTCATAGACCTGACCGGCGTCGATGAACGGCACAATGCCGAAATTGCCGAAGCGGTAGCGCGCCTCCAGCGCGAATTCGTTGAGGCTGCGGCCGCCCAAAGGAGTGTTGTTGATGTCGCGGGGGCCAAGCTCCTGATAGCCGAAGCCGCGCACAGATCCGCCGCCGCCGCCATAATAACGGCGCGACGGGGCGAGATCGTCGCGGTCGATGCCGGAAATCGTGCCGAACCGCGCCCGCCCCGCAATGACAAAGCTTTTGCCTATTGGATAATAAGCGCTGCCGTCGATCATCGATCGCACATAGGGCCGCGTGCCGTTCTGTAGCGCGACTTCCGGGCTGGTGCGCGCCGTAATACGGAATCCTCTGGTGGGATCGAGCAGGCTGTCGGACCCGTCATAACCGAGCTGCAATGGCACGGCGCCGATGAAATAGGTTGCCCGCTCCCTTTCCAGCGTTTCGGGATTGAAGCGGTCCTCGTTCGTGGCGATCAGCTCGGCGCCGTAGGACCAGGTCCATTTCTTCTGCCAGATCGGCGTCGATTCCCGGCTGATCCGGCCCGAAAGTGTGGCGGTATAGGCGGTGAAGGCCTCATAATCGCGCCGCGCGGCTTCCGCCGTGAGCGCCACCGTTCGGTCCCGCTTGCCTGCGTTGGAGCGGCGGAAGCCGACACCGAACGACTGTTCCTGCGTGCCGGCCACCGCCGACACGCGAAGCGCGCCTTCCGGGGGGAAGAGGTTGCGATGCTCCCACGAGCCTTCGACCCGGAATCCCTCACCGGTCGCATAGCCGGCATTGGCGGAAAGCGAGCGCGGCGGGCCCGCATCCTGGCGGACGAGAATGTCGACATATTGCGTGCCGTCCGGCGCCGTCTCGCCGGTCAGCACCGGTTCGGCGGACACGCTGTCGAACAGATTGGTCGCGACCATCGCCTCGCGCAGATCGTCGACGAGACGGCGGTCATAGAGCTCGCCCCTATCGAAGCGGGCGAGAACGCCAACATGGCTCGCATCGAAGGCAAGATCGCCTTCCGTGCGATAACCGCCGAACCGCGCCTTGGGCCCTGCGGTGAGCGGCAATGTGTAGTCGCCGCTGTGCGAGGCGCTATCGAGAGAGATGTCGCGCAGGCCGATTTCCGGAAAGGGATAACCCTGGCGCGGCAGCTCCAGCGCCACCCGCGCTTCGGCGGCCTCGATCTCTTCGGCGATGATGGGGCTGCCGGTTTCGAGGTCGAGGGCCTTCACGGCAATGGCGGTCGGCTCCGGCGGCGCTCCGGCGACCTGTATGGCGCCGAGCTTGTACCGATCGCCGGGCGCAGCCGTCAGCACCACATTGAGCTGCCCCGGGTCGCTCGGCCGCTGCGTGATCGTGGCGAGCGCCGTGCCGTCATAATAACCCTCGGAACGGAGGATCGTAACGGCCAGCCGCTCATCCTCGCGCGCCCGAGCCGCGACCATCGCGCCGTTGGTCAGTTCCCCGTCCGCATCCTCGAGCGCGGACAAATCCTTGAAGCGATCCTCGAGATCGACGTCGGCGAGACCTTCGGTGCGGAAGGTGAAGCGCACCGGCTCCGGCGCGGCGGGATCGACCTTCTCGGTCGGCGGAGGAACATTGACGTCGAATGTCGCGAGCGGGGTCAGGGGTTCCGAAAGGGCTGGATCGGGTGCGGGCGCTTCCGAAGGAACCGGAGCTACCGTACCCGGCACGGGCGGCGCAGCCTCTATCGGCTCCAATCCGGGCATTTCGAAGCTCTCGATGGGCTGGAGCGGCTCGGCAAGCGCGGGGTCGAGCGGCGGCAAGGCATCCTCGAACGCGCTGTCCGATACGATCGGCTCCTCCCCTTCTGCCGTTTGGAACGCCCATGCCGGCGTCGCGACCGTCGCGGTCAGTGCTGCGGAGAGGGGGATCAGCCCGGCGCTCCACCGGAGGGAAGGCAGCCGCCGCGCCGATCCCCGGATCCTTGCCTTCATGAACGGCCCCCGGAGAAAGTGTTTCGGCTTCAGAACCTTTCACCCCGGCTTTCGTTCCGATACCGTAAGCAATTGAACCGCACTGGCATGCAGCCATTGAGCCGGAGGGAAAAGGAGGAAGGGATGGACGATCTTTCCCCGGAGAACCGGGCTGACGGCACGCGGCGCCCCAATGGCCGCCGCTCGCTTCTGCTCGCCTGCGGCCTCGTCGTCCTGGCATGCGGCATCGGCGCGATCATTTCCGATGCGGCCGTAACCCGCGGCATCGTCCGGACCACCGGCTATTTACTGCTTGTGGCCGGGGCTGCGGAAATCCTGGCCGGCTTCGCGCACCGCCGATTGGAGCGAACAGAAGGCAGGCTCGACATCATTCTGGGTCTCATCTCACTGGCGGTCGCGTCCTTTCTCATTCTTTCTCCGGCCCATACCGCATCCCGTTTCGCCGGGTTGCTCACACTCTGGCTGCTGTTGCGCGGCGGCATCGATATCCTCGCGGCCTTCCTCACCCGCGACTTCTTCATCGAGGAAGGCCGCCTGCTTCGCGCCTCGGTCGATATGGTCCTCGGCCTCGTTTCCTATATCGGCCTCAGTACCACGGCCTGGTGGGAGCGGCTGCTGGGCTGGCCTTCGACAGCCGCGGCCGTCACCTTTCTCCTCGCAGGCATCAGTCTCAGCGTATCCGGGCTCTTCCTCATCGCCATTTCACGCGGATCTCGCTTCCGCGTCATCTGACTGCGCGGCAAGGATAATCCTCGTTGCGGCTGTGCAACGGATTCAAACTCTGCTATGGAGCCAATTCGAGCCGGACGATAACTGCTGTAGGTAGAACCGCGATCAGCAGGCATACGGACGTTTTTCGGGGCAGCTAATCGGCGCATACGCGCTTTGTCCTTTGCCAAGATGCACGGCTCTCCCGTCAGCATAGGGGCGAGGAGAGAGAGAATGCACGACGCGGCCCATAGGCTCGTCTATCTTGTCGACGGCGACGACTTTTCACGAAAAATAACGGCCGATCTGCTTGGAAAAGCCGGTTTTCTTGTCCGCGAATGTGACGGAGGAGGCGCTCTTTTGAGGGGAGGAGCGTTCGCGGATAACGCCTGTATCCTGCTCGACCTCAATTTGAGGGACTGTAGCGCCATGCAGGTACTCCGCGCCATCCAGGCCCAGACGCCCGCTCCATTCGTCATCGTCACGGCGGAAAACGGACCGGTGACGGCGGCCGTTCAGGCAATGAAGCTTGGCGCGTTGGATTTTCTGGTGAAGCCTCTGGCTGGCGCTCGGCTCTTGCAGTCCCTCGACGAAGCGTTCCGGCAGCTGGCCAGCCGCAAGCGTTCGCTTGACTCGCTTCGAGAGGCCCAGACAAGGCTCGGATGCCTTACACGGCGGGAAAAGGACGTTCTGTGCGGGCTTGTTCACGGCAAAGCCAATAAGGTGATCGCACACTGTCTTGGCATCAGTCCACGCACCGTGGAAATTCATCGCGCCAATTTGATGTCGAAACTTGGGGCGGCCAATCTTTCGGAAGTGCTGCGAATAGCCTTTACCGCCGGAATAACCGCCATAAACGATGAGCCGGATGAAAATATTTCCGGACGGGAAGCAGCGGCGTGAGGTTAGGATTAGGGACGCGCAAAGATGGAGCCGCGTTCGTAGCCATCCTGTATGGCCAAGGCCTGCCGGACAAAGGCGTGTCTACGGAAAGAAAATGGTGGGCGTGGCAAGGATTGAACTTGCGACCCCTGCGATGTCAACACAGTGCTCTACCACTGAGCTACACGCCCACTCGTGGAGGCGGCTATTAGCGGGCAGTCGCGTGCCGCGCAAGCGCCGTTTCTCACAATCTTCCGTGCTGGTCCTCGGTTTGAAAGAGACGGTCGACCTCCGCAACCAGATCGCGCAGGTGAAAGGGCTTCGAAAGCACCCGCGCGTCGGGATTGGCCTTGCCCGCCTTCAGCGCCACCGCCGCGAAGCCGGTTATGAACATGACCCGCATCGCGGGATCGATCGCCGCCGCCTTCTGCACGAGCTCGATCCCGTCCATTTCCGGCATGACGATGTCGGTAAGGAGGAGGTCGAAGCGCTCACGCTCGAGGATGGGCAGCGCCTCGGTACCGCGATCGACGGCGGTCACCGAATAGCCGACCTTTTCAAGGGCGCGCGACAGATAGACGCGCATCGACGTGTCGTCTTCTGCCAGCAGGATTCTCGTCATATCCACTCCGGAGATGGGCTTGTCTCCCGGCTCGCCCCGGGGGCCTTATGCGCCAATTCCTAATATTTATCCAGCCGGGGGCGGGTGCCGTCGCCATTATAAAGAATCGCGGTTGCGGAAGTTCCGGCAGGGGCGTAGCGCTGAGCGATGGTCGCTCCCGCTCCCCACGATGCAGAGCCCCCCATTCGCCGCATCGGCCCGGATGTGCCCGCCCTGCCCGTCATCCTTTCGGTACCCCATGCCGGACGCCATTATACAGACGATCTGCTGGCCGCCGCGCGGGTGCCGCTGGAGCAGCTGCGCCTGCTTGAGGATAGGCTTGTCGACCGGCTGATCTGGCGGGCGGTCGCTGCGGGCGCGACCGCGATCGTGGCGAACCGGCCCCGCGCCGAGATAGACCTCAACCGGCACGAGCGGGAGATGGACCCCCTCGCCGTGGCGCCGCCCGCACCGCCCACCCCTTTCATCCAGTCGGCCCGCTCGCGCAGCGGCCTTGGCCTCATCCCCTCCAGCCTGCCCGGAACGGGCGCGATCTGGCACGGCCGGATCAGCGGCGAGACATTGGCCCGGCGCATCGCAGCGATCCACCGCCCCTTTCACGCGGCCGTCGGCGAAGCGCTGGCGCAAGCAAGGGCGCTCTTCGGGGTCGCCATCCTGCTCGACTGCCATTCGATGCCGCCGCGCAGGCCTATGGGGGAGCGCGCCGACCTCGTCCTTGGGGACCGGCATGGCACCAGCATCGCCCTTCCTCTTCGCGACGCGGCGCAGCGCGCGATACGAACGGCGGGGTACAGCGTGGCGCTGAACCAGCCTTATGCCGGCGGCCACATCGTCCAGGCCCATGGGCGGCCCGCCAAGGGAATCCACGCGCTACAGCTGGAAATCGACCGTTCTCTTTATCTTGACGACGCGCTTCGGGAACCCGGGCCCGGCTTCGCCAGGATGGCCGAACTCATCGCGGCGATAGTGGAAGCCCTGAGCGGCGCGGCGCTTGGTAGCGAGGAAGCCTTGGCAGCCGAATGAAAAAGACCACCCCGTGCGATGCACGGAGTGGCCAAGGTTCAGGGAGGAACGCCCTCAGGGGACGTAATACAGTGCGGTAAGGGGGTAACCGCATGTATCGATAATGATTTAGGAAAGGGCGCGAACCTTTCAAGGGGCCAGGCTCCACTCGTCCACCGGCCTGCACGGCTCGTCCACACATCTGGCGGGAGCGACCTCCAAAAGAAAATGGCCGGGCCCGAAGGCCCGGCCATTTCGATGAGTAGCGGCTTGCGCCAAAAGGCGTCAGTTCGCCTTCTTGCCCTTGCCTTTCGCCGTATCTTCAGCGGTAGCCGCCGGAGCGGTCGCGTCGAGATCGACGCCCTTCTTCTGCTGCGCCTGCTTGTTGAAAATGTCACGTGCGTGGGAGAGCGAGAAAAGGTGCGCCATGATGAGCGGCAGCATGCCGTTCTGGTTCATCTTGCGAAGCGCATCGCCGCGCAGATCGCGCAGCTTGTCCTCGGCGACCATCTTGAAGCCGCGATAGATGAAGGGCGGGCGGCCATCCGAAAGCTGGATCGAGATTTCGCCGTCAATGAGGAGGTCGGCCTCCTTCAGCTCCTGCACGAAGGCGCCGGTGCGCTGCACGGCAACTTCGAAATCCTCGCACAGCTTCATGATCGCCTTGGTCGTCTCGCTCGGCTCCTTGTCGTCGAACAGCGCCTGGCCGTCCTCGAACTCGCCGACGACGTCAGCCGTGCGATCGAAGCAGAGCGTCAGATCCTGGCTGTCCTGCTGCACGCGGGCGAGCATGAAGGGATAGCGGCGGATATAGGCCGGAACATAGACTTCATTGTTGAGGAGCTTGCCCTCGTCATCGACGAAGACGTTCACGCCTTCGTTGAGGCCCATCAGCGCCAGCGGAACCGGATTCTCGTCATTGGTGAAGACGATCGGGAAATGGCGCTGCGCAACGACGAACTCGTCGATGGTGAGCGGAATGGCGTTTGCGGTCGCCAGGAAAGGCGCCTTGTCGCTGGGCTTCACCTTGAAGGCGGGGTGGACGTTGCTCGAAAGCGGTTCGAGCTGCTTGTAGAAAAGCGGCATCTGGTTGGCCGGCGCTGCGGTCGCCATGTATCAAGTCTCCGTACGAAATCAGTGTAAGGCGGCCGGGTGGCAGCCCCTGTTGCTGGCTGCCGGTCTACGAAAGACGCGGCGCGTTCGCAAGCGGCACGAGCTTGCCGGGATTCATGATGCCGCGCGGATCGAGCGCCTGCTTGATCGCGCGTAGAGCGTTGAGGCGGGCGGGTTCGCCAAGGCGCTGGAGCTCGCCGATCTTCATCTGCCCGATGCCATGTTCCGCCGAAATCGTTCCCCCCGCCGCCGTCACCGCATCATGGACAAAGCGGGAAACGGCCTGTCCTTCGCCTCCCATCGGCCAGTCGGCCGCCGCGCCAAATGGCGCCCGCACATTGAAATGGACATTGCCGTCGCCGAGATGCCCGAAGGCGATGACCCGCGTGCCGGGGAAGCGGCGCTCCACTTGCTGCGCGGTCTCGGCCATGAAGGCGGGCATCGCGGCGACTGGCACCGATATGTCGTGCTTGGCCGCCGGGCCGTCCCGTTTCTCTGCCTCCGATATGCTCTCGCGGATTCGCCAGAAGGCTTCGGCCTGCGCCTCGGAAGCGGCGAGCACGGCATCCTCCGCCTCTCCGGCCTCCAGGGCGCGCGTGATCGCCTCACCCAGCCTGCCGCCAAGGCCGGAATCGGCCTCGGACGCGGCGGCTTCGATCAGCACATGCCAGCCATGACTGCCGCCAAGCGGCGAACGGGTGCCGGGAATGTGGGCGAGAACGAGGTCGAGCGCCGCGGCGGGAATGAGCTCGAAACTTTCAACCGACCCAGGCAGCGCCCGCTCCAGCCGCCGGAGGAGCCGCAACGCATGCTCCGGATCGGCGAGGCCGGTCCAGGCCACGGCGCGATCCCTGGCGGCAGGGACGAGCCGCAGGCTGGCGGCAGTCACCACGCCCAACGTGCCTTCGGCGCCGATCAGCAGCTGGCGCAAATCGTAGCCGCGATTGTCCTTGGCGAGCGGCGCGAGGCCTTCGAACAGACTGCCATCCGGCAGCACCGCCTCGATCCCTGCGACAAGGCCCCGCATCGTCCCGAAACGGAGCACCTGCGTGCCGCCCGCATTGGTGGATACAAGGCCGCCGATCGTGGCATTACCCTTGGCGGCAAGGCTTAGCGGAAAGCGCATGCCTTCCACTTCTGCCGCCACGTGCAGATCGGCGAGGATTACCCCCGCTTCGCAAACCGCGAGCCCGTCCGCAGGCGACAGGCTGCGAATACGGTTCATCCGGCGAAGAGAGAGGAGCAGCGAGCCGCCGTCCGGCGACGGCGTGGCGCCGCCGACCATCGACGTATTTCCGCCCTGCGGGACGAGCGGAACGCCCGCGTTTGCGCAGAGACGCACGCAGTCCGCCACCTCTTCGGCGGAAGCGGGCGATAGCATCGCCGCCGCGCACCCCCGGTAACGCTCCCGCCAGTCGACGAGCCAGGGTGCGAGCACCTCGGGAGCTTCGGTATAGCCCTTGGGACCAAGCCGGGCGGCCAGCGCCGCGAGCAATTTCGGGGGAGGATTTGCCATATGCGTCGCCCCCGATAATAAGGCATCCCGCTGGGAGGGCAAATTCATCACATGTTCAACCGCGAGACCCGATGGGTGGAGCCGATGGAGCTCTTCCGATGATCCTGTCCGGCGCTGCGATCCTTCTGCTGTCCCTCGCGGACGGCGGCGGCCAGCTGCGCCCTGTCCCTGCAAGCAATGAACTCGCCCAGGTTATAATCCGTGAACAGACGATCATCCGGGTCCCGGTGCGGATCCGGCGCGCAACCCCGGCGCCAGCCGATTTCGTCTGGTCGGAGGGTAAGGGGCCTAAATGCGTCGCTACGGGTGAGATCGTGGGCGCGGCCTTTCTCGGCCAGAACAGCGTCGACCTGATCCTGCGCGACAACAGCCGCATCCGGGCACGGCTCGAAAACAAGTGCCCCGCCCTCGATTATTATTACGGTTTCTACCTTACCCGCAGCAAGGACGGGAAAATCTGCGCGGACCGCGACATCATCCGCTCCCGCGTCGGCGGACAATGCGGGATTGAGGCGTTTCGGACGCTGACGGCAGCGCCCAAAAGGTGACCCTCGCTTGACATTGGCCGCCATGTGCGCACAAGCCGCAGGCGAAGCGATCTCAAACAGAAGCGCAAAATTTCCGGAACCAGAATGACCTTTGCCGATCTCGGCCTTTCAGACGAATTGCTCCGCTCCGTAACGGAGGCGGGATATGATGAGCCGACGCCGATTCAGCGTCAGGCGATCCCCTCCGTCCTCATGGCGCGCGACCTCATCGGCATCGCGCAGACCGGCACCGGCAAGACGGCGAGCTTCGTGCTGCCGATGATCGACATATTGGCCCAGGGCCGCAGCCGCGCGCGCATGCCGCGCTCGCTGATCCTGGAGCCGACCCGCGAGCTTGCCGCCCAGGTCGCCGAAAATTTCGAGAAGTACGGGAAGCATCACAAGCTTTCCATGGCGCTCCTCATCGGCGGCGTGTCGATGGGCGATCAGGTGAAGGCGCTGGAAAAGGGCGTCGACGTTCTCATCGCCACGCCGGGCCGCCTGATGGACCTGTTCGCGCGCGGCAATATCCTGCTCACCGGGTGCAACCTTCTCGTCATCGACGAGGCGGACCGGATGCTCGACATGGGCTTCATCCCGGACATCGAGGATATCTGCAAGAAGCTGCCGGCCAACCGCCAGACCCTGCTCTTCTCCGCGACTATGCCGCCGCCGATCAAGAAGCTGGCCGACAAGTTCTTGTCCAACCCGAAGATGATCGAGGTGGCGCGGCCCGCGACGACTAATGCGCTGATCGACCAACGCCTGCTCCGCACCGACAGCCGCAAGAAGCGGGACGCGCTGAAGGGCCTGATCCGCGATCTCGACGTTTCCACCGCCATCATTTTCGCCAACCGCAAGACGACGGTGCGCGAACTCACGACCAGCCTCAAGCGATCCGGTTTCGCGGCCGGCCAGATCCATGGCGACATGGAGCAGCCGGAGCGCCTGAAGGAGCTGGACCGCTTCAAGGCGGGCGAGATCAACATTCTCGTCGCGTCCGACGTCGCGGCGCGGGGACTCGACATCAAGGGCGTCAGCCACGTCTTCAATTTCGACGTGCCCTATCAGCCCGACGATTATGTCCACCGCATTGGCCGCACCGGCCGGGCGGGCAAGAGCGGCATGGCGGTGACGCTGGCGACGGCCGAAGATGCCGAGCATCTCGGCGCAATCCAAAAGCTGATCGGCACTGCCATTCCGCCGCTGGAAGGCACCGCCCCGGCCGGGGAAGAGGCGGAAGCGCCGAAGAAACCTGCACGGGGCCGTAGCAAGAAAGCCGAAGAGCCTCGTGAAGAGCGCAAGCCCGAACGCGCCCGCGCCGAACGCCCTCGGCCCGAACGCCAGGCCGAACCCCGCCGCGCGCCGCGCGCCGAGGAGCCGGAAGGGCCGGACGAAGGCTGGAACGGCCCGGTGCCCGACTTCCTCAACTTCGGCGTGCCGAACTGAGCGACGGCGTCCCGTCGCCCTGCACGGGCATCTGCACCCTGAACCGCGAACGCATCTGCATCGGCTGCGGCCGCACGCTCGACGAAATCGGGGAGTGGGTGGGCGCGAGCGAGGAGCGGAAACGGGAAATTGCGAAGGCGGCGGGGGAGCGGAAGTCCGCATCATAGCGCTCCTGCGGAAGGAGCTCAGCGGTTCGATTCAGGATTTGGACTCCTGCTTTCGCAGGAGCACTGAAGTTATTTTTTCGAGTATCGCGCCCTGAAGCCATCGGCGAAGCTCTTCAGCCGCCCTTCCGCGATGGCGTCGCGTAAGGCTTGCATCAGCTGCTGGTAGAAGCTGATATTATGCTCCGTCATCAGCATGGCGCCCAATATCTCCCCGGCGCGGATGAGGTGGTGGAGATAGGCGCGGCTCCACGTGCCGCAGACCGGGCAGGTACAGCTTGGGTCGAGCGGCCCCTGATCCTCCGCGAACTTCGCGTTGCGGATGTTGAGCGGACCGTCATGGGTGAAGGCTTGGCCGTTGCGGCCCGATCGGGTGGGCAGCACGCAATCGAACATGTCGATGCCGCGCTCCACCGCGCCGACAATGTCGTCCGGCTTGCCGACGCCCATCAGATAGCGGGGCTTGTCGTGCGGCAGCATGGCGGGTGCGAAATCGAGGACGCGGAACATCTCCGCCTGCCCCTCGCCCACCGCGAGGCCGCCGACCGCATAGCCGTCAAAACCGATATCGATCAGCTTGTCGGCGGAGATCCGGCGCAGATCCTCCTCCATCGATCCCTGCTGGATGCCGAACAGAGCCGAGCGGGCGGCGTGGTCCTCGCCGCTATCGAAGCCGTCGCGCGAGCGTTTGGCCCAGCGCATCGATCGCTCCATCGACGCCGCCGCCTGATCGCGGGTTGCCGGATGGGAGGTGCACTCGTCGAAAGCCATGACAATGTCGGAGCCGAGCAGGCGCTGGATCTCCATCGACCGCTCCGGCGTCAGCATGTGTGCCGACCCGTCGAGATGGCTTTTGAAGGACACCCCCTCCTCGCTCATCTTGCGGAGCTCGGAGAGGCTCATCACCTGATAGCCGCCGCTGTCGGTGAGGATCGGCCGCTCCCAGCCCATGAAATGATGAAGGCCCCCGAGCCGCGCCATCCGCTCCGCGCCGGGGCGGAGCATGAGATGGTAGGTGTTGCCGAGGATGATATCGGCCCCCGCCGCGCGCACGTCCGCCGGCTTCATCGCCTTCACCGTCGCCGCCGTACCCACCGGCATGAAAGCGGGCGTGCGGATTTCGCCCCGCAGCATCGAGATGGTACCGGTGCGCGCGGCGCCGTCGGTTGCTGCGATGTGGAAGGAGAAGCGGGTCAAGAGCGGTTCCAGATCATATGGAAGGAGCCAAGGACAAAGCCGAAGAACAGGGTCTGCGCCTGTAACGGCATCATCAGTTCGGTAAAGCCGAGCCCGTAAACCGTGTAGCTGTTGGCGGCAACATCCGCCGTCATGATGCCGATACCCAGAATAACTCCCGCGTTTCGCCGAAGGAGGAGAAGCAGGATAACGAGAGAGTCCAGGGCAGAAAGCAAGGTCCAGAAAAGGTTTAGCCCGACCGGAGCGAAGGCGTAGGGCATCCAGCCGTGCGCGAGCAGCTCCATTATGTGCGTCACGGTGCCAACCAGGAAGGCACCGAGCCAGAGTATGAGAACAACCCGTCGCGCCATCTTCGGATTCCCCTCCATGTCATCCAGTGAAGGTGCAAGCCCAAGGTCCATGGCGCTTGGCACGAAGCGCTAAATACCATGGATTCAGGGGATCAGCAGGCTCGCATCGCCATAGGAATAGAAGCGATAGCCTTTCCCAATGGCATGCGCATAGGCGGCCTACATCACCTCGCGGCCCATCAGAGCCGATACCAGCATGAACAGGGTGGATTTGGGCAGGTGGAAGTTGGTCATGAGGCCG
>DATDNN010000252.1:0-3486 GCA_036518255.1 Allosphingosinicella sp.
GGACCCTCTGTCAGCGTCTCGCCGTCCCAGTGGATGGAAAGCTCCGGCGTCAGGATCGACCAGCGCATCGTGTTGAAGCGGCGCACGAAAAAGCCTGCGTTGGACCGGACGATGTGATGATCGGGCTCGAACCAGGCGACATAGCGCGTGCCGCCATCGGGCTCGGCCACCTCGCGGAAACGGACGAAAGCATGCATCTTGTGCATGTCGCGGCGGACCTCCTTCGCCATCGCTTCGATGCGGCGGACGAGCGGATCGGCCTTACCCTCAAGCGCATGGGGATTGGCCCGGACGCGGAGGAGCAGGGCATAGAGCAGGCTAAACCGCTCCGGATCCGAATGGCAGATGGCGGTTCGCGCAAGATCGACAAAGGGGCGCGGCACGGAGAAAGCGGGCGCTTCCGTCGGCATCACCGCCTCTTCGCCGAACAAATCGGGCGGCGCATCGCCGACGCTCCAGGTCACCTCGGACGGCGGCACGCTGGCAAGCGCCAGCGCACGCGCGGCCTCCCGCCAGCCTTCGAAATCCTCCTCATGGGCGAGCATAACGGCGCGCATGGAGGGTCAAAGCGTGGAGGGGCGCCGCCGTTCCCGATGGCGCCCCTCAATGGATATTGGATCAGAATGGATTGACGTTCTCGACAAGAACCAGCCAGCCCTGCGCGCGGCGCTGCCAGACGCGCAGATAGGGGCCTTTCTTCGCTTCGCCCTTTTCATTGGTCCAGCTGGCGACGCCATAGGTGAAGCCAAGATCGCCAGCGGCGGAAACGCCGCCGCCCTTGATTTCCGTCTTGAGATCGGCGGCGCGGCCGGCAAGAACCGGACGCGCGGCGTCGAGGCCGTTAGCGGGCAAAGCCTTGTAGCCGAGCAGGCGGACTTCCGGCGCATAATGGGCCGCCGTGGCGGCATCGGCGGCCGGCGCCTGGCCGAGCGCCTTGTCGGCAGCTTCAAGCGCCGCCCAGGCCTTTTCGGTCTTCATCGGCTTCACGGTCGAAACCGGGACGGTGAACACATCGCTGGTCGGTTCGGACGCCGCCTTGCGGGGGCGGGTGCCCTGATCCATCAGCCATTTCCAGCTGCCGTCCGCTTGCTTTTTCCAGACGGTGAAATATTCGCTATAGGCCTTGCCGCCGTCATAGGAAGCAGGGCCGGTGGTGAAGCCGAGATCGCCCGATTGAGCCACGCCCGCCATGGTCGGCCACCATTTGATGAAGCCGGGATTGGACTGATCAGGCCAGGTGGCCAAATATTCCTTCACATTCTTCACGCCCTCGGCGGTCACCGCCACGCCGTCCGGCGCAGAATATTCGAGGAAGGCCTGTTTCACCGGCACCTGTTCGTGGCGCGCGGCAAAGGCGCGCTCGGCGGCGATCACCGGATCGGCGGATACGGCCTTCATCTTCTGCCCGGCACCGGCAACGGCGGGCGCGGACATGGCGAGAATGGCGGCCATCGCCAGGCTGCCCAAACGGAAATGCGTCATTAAAAAAATCTCCCCTACGGCAACCGTCCCCGGCTGCCCCCCGGAGCGCTACATAGCAGGGATCGTCAGGCTGCAAAGAGCTCCAGTTGCCCGGCCGGCAGTAAGATTCGACGACCAAGGTCGTTTCGGTCGACGAGAGTTGTGGGACGCCAACCGTCGGCGATGATGAAGGGCCTGATTTTCTTCAAGGAAAGGGTAAGGCGGGCAACATCGTCCAGCGTGAGTCGCCGCCAGCGCCGCGATACGAGGATGCGGTCCACCGCCTTCACCCCCAGCCCGGGCACCCGAAGCAGCATCTCGCGCGGGGCACGATTGACGTCGACCGGAAAATGCTCGCGAAACTTCAGCGCCCAGGCGAGCTTCGGATCCATGTCGAGCGGCAGCATGCCGGACGCGTCCGTCGCCGCCATCACCTCCTGTGGCTGGAAACCGTAAAAGCGCATCAGCCAGTCGGACTGATAGAGGCGATGTTCGCGCATCAGCGGCGGGCGCTGGAGCGGCAGGACGGCGCTTGCGTCCGGAATCGGGCTGAAGGCGGAATAATAGACACGGCGCAGCGCGAAGCGGCTGTAAAGGTGGCTCGCCCGCGCGACGATCGCGCCGTCGCTCGCTCCGTCCGCGCCGACGATCATCTGCGTCGATTGGCCCGCAGGCGCGAAGGCGGGCGCGGAGCGATAGCGCTTCCGCGCATCCTTCCCATCCTCGATCCCGCTTTTCATGCCGCGCATCGCCCCTTCGATCCGGGCGCCATTCTTCTCCGGCGCAAGGCGGGTGAGGCCTTCGTCGGTCGGCAGTTCGACATTGATCGAAATGCGATCGGCATAAAGCCCGGCCTGGTGGATCAGCTCCGGATCGGCATCGGGAATGGTCTTCAAATGGATATAGCCGCGAAAATCGTGATCCTCGCGCAGGCTCCGCGCCACCTCGACGATCTGCTCCATCGTATAGTTGGATGAGCGGATGATGCCGGAGGAAAGAAAAAGGCCCTCGATATAATTGCGCCGGTAGAAGGACAGGGTGAGCTCAACCACCTCCTCCGCCGTGAAGCGCGCGCGCCGCACGTTCGAGCTCTTGCGGTTGATGCAATAATGGCAGTCGAAGATGCAGCTGTTGGTGAGCAGTATCTTGAGAAGCGAGATACACCGCCCGTCCGGCGCATAGGCATGGCAGATGCCCATACCTTCGGTCGACCCCAGCCCCTTGCCGCCGCTGCTGTCCCGCTTCTTCGTGCCGGACGACGCGCAACTCGCATCATATTTCGCCGCATCGGCGAGAATTGCGAGCTTCTGGCGGATATCGAGCTGGGCCATGCGTTCCTTATATGTTCTCACTTTCCGCAAGTCCAGCGCCCGCCGCGCGCACCGGGCCGCTGCGTATCTTGCCTCGCACCGGCCAGCCGCTAGGGTGGCGCGAAATAGAGGTTCCGGGAGATTGCCGATATGCGCCGTTCGCTCATCCTTGCCGCCGCCTTGCTGTGCGCGACGCCGGCCGCCGCGACACCGGCCGAGGATTTTTCAAGGCTGCTCGCCGATCATTATGACTGGCTGCTGCGCACCTATCCCACGACCGCGACCGCACTTGGGGTCCATGACTATGACGATCGGATCGAAGATCTCAGCATGGCGGCGGGCGACCGTTATGCCACCGAAGCCGAAGCGCTGCTGAAGCGGCTAGAGGCCATTCCCGCCGACCAGCTGAACGCGGCGGACCGGACTAATCATGCGATCCTGAAACGCTCCCTGTCCGAAGCGGTGGAGGGCAATCGCTATCCGCAGCGCATGATGCTGTTCACCACTTATTATGGCTGGCATCAGGGCTTTGCGGGCCTTGCCGACAATCTGCCGTTCCACGGCAAGGCGGATTATGACAGCTATCTCACCCGCCTCTCCCTCTATCCGCAGCAGAACGATCAGGCGCTTGCCGTGACGGACGAGGCGGTGAAGGGCGGCTATGTCCTCCCCTGCTCCGTCCTTACGGGCTATGACAAGACGATCAGCGGCGTCA
>DATDNN010000253.1:0-3969 GCA_036518255.1 Allosphingosinicella sp.
ACCCTTCATGCCGAGCGGGGAGGCATTGATGAGCAGGGTCGCGCCGGAAAGTTCGCCGGGATCGAGCGTTCGCCCCTGCTTGGGCTCGCCGAGCAGCGCCCGCGCAAGGGCCCCGGCTTTTTCGACGCTGCGCCCGTGCACGACGACGTCGTTCCGATCGGCGCCGGCCAGCAGCACACCGCGAACTGCCGCGCGCGCCGCGCCGCCGGTCCCGACGATCCGGATGATACCCGAAAGTCTGACGACCCGGTCTTCGAGGCAATCCCGCACCCCGGCGACGTCGGTGTTGAAACCCTTTAGATCGGCGCCCACCATATTCGCCGCCCCTGTCGCTTCCGCCTCGGCATCGAGGCCGGACAGAAAGGGCAATACCGCTTCCTTGAGCGGCATAGTGACGTTGCACCCCCGCCAGGCCGGATCGGCCCGCCGCTCCGCCAAATAGGCGGGAAGGGCAGCGGGACGGAGAGAGGTCGCGCGATAATTGCCCGCGATGCCGAGCCGATCCAGCCAGAAACGGTGAATGGCAGGGGACTTGCTGTGCGCGACGGGATCGCCGATCACTTCGGCATAAGGCGGGCTCATGCGGGAAGCGCGCCGGTTTCGCGCAGGAAGGCGAGGAGCGGGAGGAGGGGCAGGCCGAGTATGGCGAAATGGCTCCCCTCGATGCGAGAGAAGAGCTGTACCCCCGGGCCCTCGATCCGGTAGCCGCCGACGCACCAGCGTATCGCCTCATATTCGACGTCGAGATAGGATTCGAGGAAGGCTTCGCCGAGCGGACGCATGGTGAGCGCCACCGTCTCGACGCCGCGCCACAGCGTTTCGCCGTCCCGGACCACGGCCGCGGCGGCGTGGAGATAATGCGTTCGGCCGGAAAGGGCGCGAAGCTGGGCGCGCGCATCTTCACGCGAGGCCGGTTTGTCGAGCATCGTGCCGTCGTCCCGCTCCAGGGTCTGATCGGCGCCGATGACGAGGCCGGATCCGCCAAGGGCGAGCGCCTTTGCTTCGGCAAGCCGGAGCGCGAGATCGCGGGCACCGGGCCCCTCTCCGCGCAGCCGCAGCTTCGCCGCTTCCTCGTCAAGCGGCGACGACGATGTGCGGAAGGAAAGTCCGGCCGCTTCCAGCATGCTTTTGCGCGCGGCGCTTTGCGAAGCGAGCAGGATCATGCTTCCGCCTCCAGCCTTTCGTTGCACAATTTGACGATGGCGAAGGCGGTTTCCTCGATCGAGCGGCGGGTGACGTCGATCACCGGCCAGCCATTGTCGGCGAACAGACGCCGGGCGAAGGCGAGTTCGGCATTCACCGCATCCTGATCGACATAATCGGTTTCCGGCGCCTGATTGAGCGAGAGCAGGCGATTGCGCCGGATCTGGATGAGCCGGTCCGAACCCGTGGTGAGGCCGACGACGAGCGGATGTTTCAGATGAAAAAGGCTCGGCGGCGGCGGGGATTCGGGGACGAGGGGGATGTTCGCGACCTTGTAGCCGCGATTGGCGAGATAGATGGCCGTCGGCGTTTTCGACGTGCGCGATACGCCCGCGAGGACGATATCGGCCTCTTCCCAATTTTCCCAACCGACGCCGTCGTCGTGCGCGATGGTGAACTGAATGGCGTCGACCCGCGCGAAATAGGCCTCGTCCAGCGCATGCTGCCGCCCCGGCCGCGCCTTGGCCTGCTGCCCGAAGGCGACGGTGAGCGCGTCGATCACGGGATCCAGCGCGGACACGGCGCGCAGCCCCTTCCTGCGGCATTTCTGCTCGAGCGCGCGGCGTATCTCGTTGTTGGCGAGGGTGAAGAGGATGAGGCCGGGGCGCCGTTCAATATCGCCCAGGACGCGATCGAGATGGCCTTCGGACCGGACCATCGGCCAGAAATGCTTGATCGTCTCCACCTCGTCAAATTGCGACAGACAGGCTTTCGCAATCAGTTCAAGGGTTTCGCCGGTCGAATCCGACAGGAGATGAAGATGCAGCCGGTTCATGCGGCGGGCCCGGAAGTTCGGCTGTGGAAAACCATGGGGATAGGGCTAGCGTAAGGCTCCGGATCGATTCAAGGACAGCTTTGGTCCACCTTTTTCAAATTTCGATCCACAGTTTGGCGAACACCGGAAAAGTTCCAAGGCCCTTTTGTGGATATCGGGGATAATTTACGCGAATCCGAGGCTCTCCGCGACGGCCACAAGAGTCAAACTGTTGGCAATTCCGGGTGAAGCCAATAAACCCCGGCATCCGACGCCCTACTAACTTCATCAGACTCTCTATTCATAAGATATATAGATAGGGAGAGACGCGGAGCCCGTATCGCCATGTCCGGTTCGTCCAAGCCTTTGCTCACCGTGCTGAGGCGCGGAAATCCTGGAAATAAGCCGATCTGGCTGATGCGTCAGGCCGGGCGCTACCTGCCCGAATATCGTGCCCTGCGAGCGGCCAAGGGCGGCTTTCTCGACATGGCCTACGATCCCGAGGCGGCGGCCGAAATCACGCTTCAGCCGATCCGCCGGTTCGGCTTTGACGGGGCTATCCTCTTTTCCGACATCCTCGTCATCCCTCATGCCATGGGCCAGAATCTGACCTTCGTGGCGGGCGAAGGGCCCCGGCTTGCCCCACCCCTCGCCGATGCCGCTTTCGACGCTCTGAAGGCCGTTCCGGGGCGATTGCAGCCCATTTACCGGACTGTGGAGAAAGTGGCCTCGGCCCTGCCGGAGGACACCACCTTCCTAGGTTTCGCGGGCAGCCCATGGACGGTCGCGACCTATATGGTGGCGGGCCAGGGCAGCCGGGAACAGGCCGAGGCACGGCGGGCCGCTTATCGCGATCCCGCCGCCTTTCAGGCCCTTATCGATGCCATCGTGGCGATGACCGTCGACTATCTATCCGGACAGATCGAAGCGGGCGTCGACGCCGTCCAGCTGTTCGACAGCTGGGCGGGCAGCCTTTCCCCCGCGCAATTCGAACGCTGGGTGATCGCGCCCACCGCGCAGATCGTGGCGGAGCTGAAGGCGCACCACCCGGAAACGCCGGTCATCGGTTTTCCGAAGGGCGCGGGCGGCAAGATCGGCGCCTATGCGCGCGAAACCGGCGTCGATGCGATCGGCCTCGACGAGACCGTCGATCCGGTCTGGGCGCATCGGGAACTGCCAGCCGGGCTGCCTGTCCAGGGCAATCTCGATCCCCTCGCACTCATCGCCGGCGGCGAGGCGCTTGAAAAGGCGGCGCGCCATATCATATCAAGCTTCGAAGATCGTCCGCACGTCTTCAACCTGGGGCATGGTATCTTGCCGGATACACCGATCGAACATGTCGAAGCCTTGTTAAGGATCGTCCGCGCGTGACGGACGGCCTCGATCTGGCTACAGCCCTCACCATGACATATGCATGGATCAAGGCTGGCCATATCATTTTCGTGATATTCTGGATCGCGGGGCTGTTCATGCTGCCCCGTTACTATGTCTATCACCAGGAAGCGGCGGCCGGATCGGACGAAGAGAAACGCTGGATCGACCGCGAACGCAAGCTCCGCAACATCATCATCACCCCTTCGATGATCCTCGTCTGGGTGCTGGGCCTTGCCCTCGCCTACATCACCGATGCGTGGAGCCAGGGCTGGTTCCATGCCAAATTCGCCCTCGTCCTGCTCCTTTCCGGTTATCATGGCTATATGGTCGGATACGGCAAGAAGCTGGCCCGGGGCGAGCGGCCGGTGAGCGGCAAAGCGCTGCGTATCATGAACGAAGTGCCGGGCCTCGCCACCGTTCTCATCGTCATCCTGGTGATCGTGCGGCCGTTCTGAGTTCGTCTGGCCGGGTAGGGTTTCCCACCCTCGTCATTGCGAGCGGAGCGAAGCAATCCAGCGGCGCGGATCAAAGCCGCGGGATGGATTGCCGCGTCGCTTCGCGCCTCGCAATGACGAAGCCAGGTTTGACGCGCTTGCGCCGATCTCGCCTAGGCCCGCTTGACTTGAAAAAATCGGGAG
>DATDNN010000254.1:0-12851 GCA_036518255.1 Allosphingosinicella sp.
GAGGCGCTGGCGCTGCGCCTGCAGCTCAATCCGCATTTCATGGTGAATACCCTCAATGCCATTGCCGGGCTGATCGCCACCCGGCGCCCGGCGGAAGCGGAGCAGATGACCTGCCGTCTCGCCGATTTTCTCCGCTCCTCATTGACGGCCGATCCCACCGCGCATGTGCCGCTCGAGGACGAGATCGCCACTGTCGAAGCCTATCTGGAGATCGAGCGGGTGCGCTGCGGCGAGCGGCTCCGCATCGCGATCACGATACCGGACGAGCTCGCCGATGCCGGGGTGCCCAATTTCATCCTTCAGCCGCTTGTCGAAAATGCGATCAAATATGGCGTTGCGCCGCATCGGCTGAACGTGACGGTGACGATAGATTGTGCGGTGGAGGAAGGGCGGTTGCGGCTTCGCGTGGAGGACCGGATCGAAGGCGCCGCCCCTACGGCCGGAAGCCGTGCCCATCCGCCGTCAACCGGCGTCGGCCTCGCCAATGTCGGCAAGCGCCTGGCGCTTGATTATGGCGGGGACGCATCGCTTTTCACGGAGAGGTTGGAGAACGGATTCCGCGCCGAAATCCGGCTGCCCCTGGAAAAGACAGGCGAAGGAGCCGGCGCCTAGCCGGCCCTTCTGCTTCCCGTCGGACGGCGGGGCGGGGCGGGGCGGACGCGCCAGACGGCGCCGCCGGTGGCGAGGACGCCCGCCAGGCTCGCCTGCGACCCGGCTTCGAGGCTGTGTAGCAGGCCCTCGACATCCTCCTGCCCGGTCCAGGCGGGGGAGAGGCTGTGACGGGCATGAAGATCGGCAATTGCCCCGGCGAGAAGCCTGCGGCGGAGCGCGCGGGGGAGGCCGGTCACATCGATGCGCCATTCGCCGCCTTCGAAACGGGCGCGCTCGGCAAAGGTGCGATCCGCCGCCCAGGCGAGACCCTCCTCCGCCTCCAGGAGCGCCGCCGCGCTGCGGGCGAGGCGTGCGGGATCGAATTCCGGATGGGCGGCGAGCCATTGTCGCATGGCCGCGCGGTCGAAGCGAAGGTCGCGATTTGAAGGGTCGTCCACCGCAGCGATGCCAGCCTTCGTCACGACATCGGCAAGGTCGCGCCGCCGCCAGCCGAGCAGGGGGCGGACGATCTTGAGGGTTTTTCCTTCCTTGCGGAGGGGGCGGATACCCGCGAGACCCGAAAGCCCAGCGCCCCGTTTCAGCCGCATCAGCAGGGTTTCGGCCTGGTCGTCGGCATGGTGGGCGGTGCAAAGCGCCTCGCCCATCTCGGCCTCGGCCCAGGCGCGTAGGGCATCGTAGCGCGCCCGCCGCGCCTCCCCCTGAATTCCCGCGCCGCCCTGCGGCACCTCGACTGGGAGGATGCTGTGTGCGCAGCCAAGTTCGGCGCAGATACGGGCGACGAAGTGGGCTTCCTCCGCGCTTTCGGAGCGAAGGCGGTGATCCACGGTGGCGGCGGCAACCCGATCGCCATAGGCGGCCTGCGCGAGGAGCAGCAGAGCAATGCTGTCCGGCCCGCCCGAGACTGCGACGCCGATCCGCGCGGGCGCGCCGATCAGGCGCTCCAGATCGGCGCGGAAGCGGGTGACGAGATCGGCGTCAGGCGGCGTCATGCCCCTGCCTAAACCGATGGCCCCGCGGGCGCAAAGATCAGTCGGCTGCGTCGGAGACGGTTTCGCCGACGGATTGGACGTCTTCGCCGATACCCTTGATCGTGTTGCAGGCGGTAAGGGTGGCGGCCAGGCCGAGAGCGAGGAGGAGGGTGCGGATCATGGATCTAGCCCGTTCTAGGATCAGGAACATTTCGCGTCGGCGCGGGCCTTGGGCAGGCGTTGCTTCACCCAGTCGCGCATGTTCGGATAGACGTCGGCCAGCTCATCATAGACCTTGCAGGCCTCCGCCGGTTTCTTGAGCGTCACGAGAGCCTGGCCCAGGAAATAGAGGCTATCGGCCGCCCGGTCGCCCTTGGGATTGCTCTGATAGTTGGCGAGCAGCACCTTCGCGGCCGTCGCGGGCTTGCCATCGTCGAGATAGGCGCGGCCGAGCAGATTTTGCGCGTAGCTGGCCCGGGCATGCTTGGGATATTTCTTGACCATCGCCTCAAGCGCCTGCTGCGCCTCGGCATATTTGCCGTCGTTCCAGAAGCGATAGCCGGTGAGATAGGCTTGCTCACCGGGATCGGTGTTGGCGGCCGGAGCGGGCGTTTCCGGCTTTGGGGCCGGGCCGACGTTGTCCGCGGGAAGCGTCGGGACAGGCGCCGTCACCGGCGGCGGCGCGGAACGGGCTTCCATATCGGCCTTGTAGCGGTTGAACGCATCCTCGAGCTGGCGGACGCGATAGGCATTTTCCTCCGTCTGGCGGGTGAGGGCGGTGAGCTGGCTTTCCAGGGCATCGACGCGGCTCGTCAGGTCCGACAAGGCCGAGCTTGCGGGCACCCCGGCCACCGAACGGTCCTGCGGCGCGACGATTTCGGGCTGAACGACATTGCCGTCCGGAAATACCTTGCGCTGCACCGCCTGCATGTCGCGCTCGAGCCGGTCTACCCGGCGGCCGAGATCGGATTGGGCGGCGGCGGGCGCGGCAACACCGGCCATCAAAATGGCGACAAGAAAGGAACGCATGTTTTACCCCGCGATTAGCTCTTCGGCTCTATATCAATCTCAAATCCTGTCGCCAGCCTGAAGCGCGTCCCGAAATCAAAGGCCCTGCGGACCCGGCGCTGGAACGGCAGGGCCATTCGCGGCCGGGGTCTGGGGCGCGGCATTTGCCGCCGGGCGGGCGAGAAGATCGCTCGCGAGCAGGCTGACGTCCGAAATCGTCTTTTCCGCTTCGCCGAGCGGCGGAATCTCGGTGCCGCCGATCGTGACGCGCAAGGCTTCGGGCTTGCCGGTCAGGATCTGCGGGCGCGTCGCGGTCGCCGGAACTTCATAGGTGTCGCCCGGCTTCATCGTCGCTTCGTAAAGGCGTTTGCCGCCCGCTTCGTAAATGCGCAGCCAGACCTCGTCTGTGGCGGTGAGCACGACGGGGCCGCTCGGCGCCGGCGTGGCGGCGGGCGGCGGGGATTCCGGAGCCTGCGTGTTGGACTGCTCGGCGGGCGGGGCAGCCGTTTCCACGCCCGAAAGCTGGCTTTCATCGACGCTGGTGCCGTCGAGCACGCCGCTCCGCCACACGCCATAGGCGACGACCAGCAGGACGGCGATGGCGACGGCGATGAGAGCGAGGGAGCGCGGCGGCACCCGGGCCGGATCGGCCGGTTCGTAATAAACGGCTGCCGCAGGCTCGGCCCGCGTTGCGCCCAGCTGCTCGCGAAGCTCCGCGCCGACGGCATTGCCGTTGAGACCCACCGCATTGGCATAAGTGCGGGCGAAGCCGACGCTGTAGGTGACGGCGGGGAGCTCGTTCCACTCGCCTTGTTCGATATGCTTGAGGTGGCGGATCGGAATACGGGTCTGGCTGGCGACATCGTCGAGGCTCATCCCCTTGGCCTCCCTGGCGGCCTTCAGCCTCTCGCCGATCGGATTGCCGATATTCGCCTCGTCTTCCATTTCCACCATCAATATTGCCCCCGCCCCCTGAATGTCCGAATTTCGGACACACGCATGTCATAGCAGTGAAGCAGGCTTGTCAACCGGGGCAATGCGCAGAAACGCGCACTTTCTCGGCCGCTTCGCTCATCCCGTCGCAATGGACTGTTCTTCCGCCAGCTTGGCGAGGGCCGCGCGCATGTTGGGCGGCGGCGCGTCGAGCAGGGCCTCGACGGCCGGCCGGAGCCTGGCGAGGTCGAGCGAACGCACCATCGCCTTGATCTGGCCGACGGCGATGGGCGTGATCGACAGGCGATCGACGCCAAGGCCGATCAGCGCCATCGCCTCGAGCGGCCGCCCGCCCATTTCGCCGCAGACGCCGACATCCACGCCATGTTCCCGTCCGGCGCGCACGACGCGCCTCAGGAACCGGAGGATGGCCGGGCTCAGCCAGTCGTAACGTTCGGCGAGCTTGGGATGGGCGCGGTCGGCAGCGAAGAGAAATTGCGTGAGATCGTTGGTGCCAACCGAAAGGAAATCGATCTTGGGCAGCAGCACGTCCAGCATCTCGGCCAGCGATGGCACTTCGAGCATCGCGCCATATTTGATCGCGATGGGCAGCGGCTTTTTTCGTTCCGCGAGCCAGCGCCGCTGTCCTTCGACCAGCGCCTTGGCCTCGTCGAACTCCCACGGCTCGGAGATCATCGGGAACATGATGTTGAGCGTGCGGCCCGCCGCCGCTTCAAGGAGCGCGCGGGCCTGCGCCTTCATCAGGCCGTCGCGATCGAGCGCGAGGCGAAGGGCGCGCCAGCCCATCGCCGGATTTTCCTCATCCTCGGCGTCCTCGATCTTGAGGTAGGGTAGGGCCTTGTCGCCCCCGACGTCGATGGTGCGGAAGATGACCGGCTTGTCGCCCGCCGCGTCGAGGACGGACTTGTAGAGCCGCTGCTGGCTCTCGCGGCGCGGGAGGGTGGCTGACACGAGGAACTGGAATTCGGTGCGGAAGAGGCCGATCCCGTCCGCGCCCGTGACGTCGAGCGCCGCTACGTCGTCGCGCAGGCCCGCATTCATCAAGATGGAGATGCGCGCGCCATCCTTCGTCACCGGCGGCTGATCGCGGAGGGCCGCATATTCGGCGCGCCGCTTCTGACTGGTGGCGAGCTTCGCCTCGAAAGCCTCGTCGAGCGCCGTATTGGGCCGGACGAAGGCGGCGGCCTCGCCCGTATCGAGCAGGATCTCGTCGCCTTCGGATATTGCGTGGCGGACGTTCCGGACCCGCCCCAGCATCGGGATGCCCATGGCGCGGGCGACGATGGTGACGTGGGCGGTGAGCGATCCTTCCTCCAGGATCACGCCTTTGAGGCGCCGCCGGTCATATTCGAGCAGTTCGGCGGGGCCGAGATTGCGGGCGATCAGAATGGCATCGCCGCGAAGGCCCATCTGCGCCGCGGTGCCAAGCTGGCCCGAAACGATGCGGAGAAGGCGATTGGCGAGATCGTCGAGGTCGTGCATCCGTTCCTTGAGGAGCGGATCGTCTATCTCGCGCATCCGCATGCGGGTGCGCTGCTGCACGCGTTCGATCGCCGCTTCTGCGGTGAGGCCGCTGTCGATCGCCTCGTTGATCCGGCGCGACCAGCCCTCGTCATAGGCGAACATTTTGTAGGTCTCGAGGATCTCCTGATGCTCGCCCGCCGTGCCGAATTCGGCCTGGCTGGTCATCTGATCGATCTGTTCGCGCATCTTGCGGAAGGCGGAATAGACGCGCTGGCGCTCGGCCTCCGTATCCTCGGCGACGGTATGTTCTATGAGGATGCGGGGCTGGTGGAAGACGGCCGTGCCGCGCGCCATGCCGGAGACGAGGCGAAGACCGGTAAGGCGCACCGATCCGGCTTCCCGCGCCTTGTCGGCGGGGGCGGTGGCGCGGTCGGCGAGGCCCGCATTGGCGATCAGTTCGGACAGCACCATGGCGACCGTCTGCAACGCCTCGATCTCGACATCGTCATAGGCGCGGCTTTCGGCATGCTGGACGGCGAGGACGCCGATCGCCCGCTCGCGGCGCACGATCGGTACGCCCGCGAAGCTGTGGAACATTTCTTCGCCCGTCTCCGGGCGATAGGCGAATTCGGGATGGCGCGTCGCTTCGTCGAGATTGAGGATGGCGACATCCTCAGCGATCGTCCCGACCAGGCCTTCCCCCATCGCAAGCTTCGTCACATGGACGGCATCCTGCTTGAGGCCGACGGTGGCGTAGAGTTCGAGAACGCCGTCGCGCAGGATGTAGATGGAGCAGACCTCGCTCCGCATTGCTTCGGCGATGATCCTCACCACCTGGTTGAGCTTGGTCTGCGCCGGCGCCTTGGAGGCCATCACCTCGTGAAGGCCGGTCAATATCTCGCGGGCGGAGGTGGCGGAGGTCGAGGGCATGGCGTCTCGCTATCAGATTGATGCCGCCGTTGCCACGGTGACGTGTTGCGCCTCGGGTATCAACCAGCAGCCAGGACCAGTATAACAGCGGTGTGCTCCTGCGAAAGCAGGAGCCTAGGCGAAGCGTTCGGTGCCACTGGGTTCCTGCTTTCGCAGGAACACGATTGATCAGGCTGCCCGCTGTTCCAGCGCCGTCGCCGCTTCGTCCATCAAGGTAGCGATGATCTCCGCGACGGGCCGTTCGTCCTTTACCATGCCAACCGACTGACCCGCCATGACGGAGCCCGTCTCGACGTCGCCGTCGATCACGGCGCGGCGGAGGGCGCCTGCCCAATAATGTTCGATCTGGAGCTGCGCTTCGGCCATCTCAAGCTCGCCCTTGTCGAGGAGATTGGCGATCTCGCGCTGCTTGGCGGCGAAAGCCTCGGTTTCCTTGTTCTTGAGCGCGCGGACCGGGATGACCGGCAGGCGGGGGTCGATCTGCACGCTCGTCACCGCGTCGCGGGCCGAAGCGCGGATGAAGGCCTTCTTGAAATTGGGGTGGGCGATGCACTCGGTCGCGCACACGAAACGGGTGCCGAGCTGGACGCCCGCCGCGCCCATTTCGAGGTAGCCGGCAATCGCTTCGCCGCGCCCGATGCCGCCCGCGACGAAGACCGGAATGTCCGCCGCGAGTTCCGGCAGGATTTCCTGGGCGAGAACGGAGGTGGACACCGGGCCGATATGGCCGCCCGCTTCCATGCCTTCGATCACCAGCGCGTCCACGCCCGAACGCATCAGCTTCTTGGCAAGGGCGAGAGCGGGGGCGAAGCAGATGACCTTCGCGCCGGTCGCCTTGATCTTCTCCATCGCGCCGCCGGGCGGCAGGCCGCCCGCCAGCACAACGTGGCCCACGCCATGCTTGCCGCACACATCGATCAGTTCGGAAAGCTGCGGATGCATGGTGATGAGATTGACGCCGAAAGGCCTTTCCGTGCGCTTCTTTGTCTCGGCGATTTCGGTGTCGAGCAGCTCGGGCGTCATCGCGCCGCAGGCGATCACGCCGAAGCCGCCCGCGTTCGAAATCGCGGATACGAGGTTCCGTTCCGAAACCCAGCTCATCGCGCCGCCCATGATGGCGACTTCGGCGCCCAGGAAATCGGCGCCGCGCTTCATCAGTTCATTGAGTTTGCTATGGCTCACGCCGCTTCCCCCGTATCGTCGAGCCCGTAGGCGGTGTGGAGCACGCGCACGGCGAGTTCCGTATATTCCTCTGCGATCAGCACCGAAACCTTGATCTCCGAGGTTGTGATCGCGAGGATGTTGATGCCTCGATCCGCGAGCGCCTTGAACATCTGCGCCGCGATGCCCGCGTTGGAGCGCATGCCGACGCCAACCGCGCTCACCTTCACCACATTGGTGTCGGTGAGGATGTCGGTGAAGCCCACCTTGTCCTTCAGCTTTTCGAGCACGTCCGTCGAATGGGCCAGGGACGCTGTCGGCACGGTGAAGGTGAGGTCGCTCGGCTCGCCCGCCCGGGGCACCGACTGCACGATCATGTCGACATTGACATTGGCTTCGGCCAGCGCCGCGAAGATCGCCGCGACGGCGCCCGGCTGGTCGGGCAGGCCGGTCAGCGTGACCCGCGCCTCATTCTTGTCATAGGCGATGCCGGTGATGAGCTGGCGTTCCATTTCAAATTCCTCGATCCGGTCGTCGCCGACGACCATGGTTCCCGGCTTGTCCTCGAAGGAGGAGAGGACGCGCACCGGCATATTTTCGCGCATGGCAAGGCCGACCGAGCGGGTCTGAAGCACCTTGGCCCCGACGCTCGCCAGCTCCAGCATCTCTTCATAGGTGATGGCGGTGAGCTTGCGGGCCTTGGGGACGATGCGGGGGTCGGTGGTGTAGACGCCGTCCACGTCCGTATAGATGTCGCAGCGATCCGCCTTGATCGCCGCCGCGAGCGCGACCGCCGACGTATCGGAACCGCCACGGCCGAGCGTCGCCACGCTGCCGTCCGCCGCCACGCCCTGAAAGCCTGGAATGACGGCGATGCCGCCTTCGGAAAACACCTGCTCCAGCACGCTCGCGTCAATGGCGTCGATCAGGGCGGCGCTATGGGCGGGCGTGGTGCGGATGGGCAGCTGCCAGCCCATATAGGAGCGGGCGTTGAGGCCCATGCCCTGGAGTGTGATGGCGAGGAGGCCGCTCGTTACCTGTTCCCCGCTCGCGACCACCACGTCATATTCGCGCGGGTCGTAGAGCGAAGAGGCTTCGCGGCAGAATTGCACCAGGCGGTCCGTCTCGCCTGCCATGGCCGAGACGACGACGGCGAGCTGGTTGCCGGCTTCCGCCTCCCGCTTCACGAGGCTCGCCACGTGGCGGATGCGTTCGATGCCCGCCATCGACGTGCCACCGAATTTCATGACGATACGGGCCATGTGCCTCGCTAAGCTGTTCAGGCCGGAAAAGCCGTGGAAATTGCGCGGCGCCCTGATAGAGTCGCGCCATGGCGAACGCAAGCGACCCCACGACGATCGACCCGAAGGAAGCGGCCCATTTCGGCAGGATGGCCGCCGAATGGTGGGATCCCAGGGGGTCGTCGGCGATGCTGCACAAGCTCAATCCCGTCCGCCTCAAATATATACGTGAGCAGATCGACCATCATTTCGCGGCGGATGAGACGAGCCGGACGCCGCTTTCGGGCAAGCGCGCCGCCGATGTCGGCTGCGGCGCGGGCCTCCTCGCCGAACCACTCCGGCGGCTGGGTGCCGAAGTGACGGCCGTGGACGCAGCGCCCGAGAATATCGCCACGGCGCGGCTCCATGCCGAAGGGCAGGGGCTGGATATCGATTACAAGGTCGGTTCGGCGGATGCGCTGGAGGGGCAGTACGACCTTATCACCTCGCTTGAGGTGATCGAGCATGTCACCGACCCGGCCACCTTCGTGAACGGACTTGCTCGGCACCTCGCGCCGGGCGGACTTCTTATCCTGTCGACACCCAATCGCACCGGGAAATCGCGATTGATGATGATCACCCTCGCGGAAGGCATCGGCCGGATTCCGCGCGGCACGCACGATTGGAGCAAGTTCCTGACGCCGGACGAACTGACGGCGCTCATCGAGTCGGCCGGGCTCAAGGTCATGGATGTGGAGGGGCTGAGCTTTTCTCTGACCCAAGGGTTCATCCTCTCGGAGGACGTGTCGCTTGATTATTTCATTACGGCAAAACGCGCTTGAATTGACCTTCCGCGTTCATGGATGCTGACTTTCGTCAGCATGACGGAAGAAAGATCGTCATGCCGGACTTGATCCGGCATCCATGAACGCGGAAGCTGTCGAAATGGAGCGGCAGCCGTGTGTTTATATCCTAGCGAGCAAGCGGCATGGTACGCTTTACGTCGGCGTGACTTCCGATCTCACGAAAAGGCTGCATGAGCATAGGAATGGCCTAACCGGCGGTTTCGTCAGCGGTTATGCCGTCAAGCGCCTCGTCCATTTCGAGATATATCAGGATATGGCCGCTGCAATCACGCGTGAGAAGCAGCTCAAAAGTTGGAAGCGGGACTGGAAAATCGCCCTGATTGAATCGAGCAATCCGCTGTGGGACGATTTGGCGACGGGACTCGGCTTCGAACCGCTCTGACGGCGCTCCATGTTCATGGATGCCGGATCAAGTCCGGCATGACGGAGGTCAGAAGAAATCGACCTTGTCGTAATGGGCGGGGGGAGAGATGACCTCCATCCGCTCGCCGAGGAAGGGCCGGAAGCTGGGGCGGGATTTCATCACCGAATACCAGTCGGTCGTCTGCTTGTGGCCCCGCCAGTCGAGGCCACCGAGATAATCGGCGACTGACAAGTGCGCCGCGGCGGCGAGGTCGGCGAGGCTCAACACTGGCCCTGCCAGCCAGCGGCGATGATCGAGCAGATAGTCGAGATAGTCGAGATGGCCGTTCGCCGCCTTCATCGCTTCGCGCAGGACGCGTGTGTCCGGCGGATCGCGGGTCACGAGGCGTTTGCGCATCCGTTCCTCAAGCAGGGGCGCGACGACGTCCGTGTAAAGGCGACCGTCGAACCAGGCGACGAGGCGGCGCACCTCCGCCCTGTTGGCGGCGGTGCCCGGAATCATCGGCGATTTTTCGACCGTTTCTTCGAAATATTCGCAGATGGCGTTGGAATCGATAAGGGTAACGCCGCGCGCGGGCTCCACCAGTACCGGCGTCTGCCCGGCAGGGTTCATGTCGACGAATTCGTCGCGCTTCTGCCACGGCGATTCCCGGACAAGCTCATGGCCCACGCCCTTTTCGCCCAGCAGAAGGCGAACCTTGCGGGAAAAGGGACAGAGCGGGAATTGATAGAGCTGCCACATGCTTCGCGCTCTTTAGCGCGGAAGCGGCGTCAGTCCACCACCCGTCCCAAAAAAGGAATCAGTCGCGATAATCCCGGCGTGGCAGATCGCGCGTCGCATCCTCCACGTCCCTTTGAAGATTTTCGAGGGAATGGCGCAGGCGCGGCGTCAGGATGGCGATATCCGTCATGACATCGCCCATGTGGCTGGCCGCCACATCCACGGAGCGGCGCATCCGTTCTTCGGCATACGGATCGTCGCGGCGCGCGAGATCGCCCAGCGTGCGCTCATGCCGGTGCGCGTTCCGCCAATTCGGGTCGATCGCCTCGCCAAGTCCGTCGATCCGCACGTCCATCAGGGCGGAGACGACCCGGCCGAGTGTGCTTCCGATCGCGTCGAGCTCGCCGGGCGAAGGCAGGGCGCGGGCGATATCCTCATCGGGCAGGGGCTGCGCGGCAGCGGGCATTGCGAACAAAAGCAACGGCAAAGCTAGGGGCGATAAACGCATGGGAGCCTCTCCTGACAGGGCAGCGCATAAACGCCGCCGGAGCGAGTCCGGTCCCTTCTATGCGGTGACCGATGAGTCCCCGATGAACGGTCAGCTGGCCGGTTCGGCGGACTCTTCGGCGGAGGGCTCCTCATCCTCCATCCCCCTCTTTTTGGGAGGCGGCGGCAGGTGGGCGGTCGCTGCTTCGATCTTCTTCAGGAGTGCGGGAAGCCTTCCCAGGAAAATGGGCTGGAAAGCGCGCGCCGCCTTCATGATCTCCGGATCCTGCATCAGGGTTACGGATTCCACCGCATATTTCCGGCCCGTCGGCGTTTCGAAGAAGGCGCGCATTTCCTGAAGCTCCGGTACGGTGAAGCGCTGGGCATAGGCTTTGACCATCCCGTTCTGGAACTGCGGCTCTATCTCATCGAGTAATGCCGCCATTTCCTGGCTGAACACCCGGACCGAGATTTTCATCCGCTCGTCGAAATAGGGGTCCGCCTGCTTGACGAACTGGCCAAGGCTTTGCTGCCCTTCCGCACCTTCGACGCTTTCTCCGCCGAGCTCCGCCTGATCCACGGTCATGCCCATGGCACTCTCCAGGGCCTGGTTCATGAAGCTTTCCATGCTCGGCCCGACGATGCGTTTATAGGTGCCGATCGGCCAGACGATGTCGACGACGGACTGGGCCGCCTCGATATTGGCGGCCGGAAGATCGGGCGGCACGATGGCGGTTTGCGCCGCCGCCGGCATGGCAACGGAAAGGCTGAGAGCCGTCAGGGACAGGCGCATGATTTTTCCTCCCCTTGCAGGGAGGATCGCGCCTCGGCCTCTTTCCGTCAATCTATCTTGCCGTCAGCCAGACGAGCGCCGCGCTGCCCACGACGATGCGGTACCAGGCAAAGGGCGCGAAGCCGTAGCGGGAGACGATGGCGACGAAGGCCTTCACCACGGCCAGCGCCACGACGAAGGCGGTAACGAAGCCGATGGCGATGGCGCCCATATCGTCGGCGGAGAGCAGGGCGCGGTTCTGGTAGAGATCGTAGACCGTCGCCGCGACCATCGTCGGCACGGCGAGAAAGAAGCTGAATTCGGCCGCGGTTTTGCGTTCGACGCCCATCAGCAGCGCGCCCATGATCGTGGCGCCGGAGCGGCTGACGCCCGGAATCATCGCAAGGCACTGGACGATGCCGATGGAGAGGGCGGAGCGGGCTGGCATTTCCTCGACGCTCCGAATCCGCACAGTCTTCACCATCCGCTCAATGAGGAGGATGAGGATGCCGCCGACGATGAGCGCCACGGCGACGATCTCCGGCGTTTCCATCAGCGCGCGGATGCTCTTGTAGGCAACAACGCCGATCACCATCGCGGGAAGGAAGCCGATCAGGATGTTGCGGGTGAAGGCCATGGCGCCCCCTTCGCGCGCGGCAAGGCCCACCGTTACCTTCCAGAACCGGTCGCGATAGGCGAGGAGGACGGCGAGGATGGCGCCCAGCTGGATCGCGATCTTGAAGGTTTTCGATGCCTCGCCCTCGAAGCCGAGCAGCGCGCCCGCGAGGATGAGGTGTCCGGTCGAGGAGACCGGAAGGAACTCCGTCAGCCCCTCGATAAAGCCGAGGAGGATGAGGGTCAGGATGGGCGTGGCCATGTGCGGGAGCGTCCGGAGGGGTTCAGTAAGGCGATTTGGCCGCGAACCGGCCGTGGCGGCGATAGGCGGTGAGCCAGTTTTCGGTGACCGCCGCGAGCGGCGTCGGCGTGATGCCGAGTGCTTTCAGTCCCTTGGCGTCGCTGCCCGCCACATTGTCCTGTTGCAGCATCAGCCACTGGTCCCAGGTTATGGGCGCGCCGGGCAGCCAGCCCGTTGTGCGCGCGATGGCACCTGCAACGGCGTCCGGCACGTCGACGAGCCGGTCGTGCCGCCCCGTCTCCCGGCAGATGAAGGCGAGAAGATCGTGCATCGACAGGATTTCCGGCCCGCCAAGTTCATAAGTCTTGCCGCCATGCTCAGCGGGGTTAAGCGCGGCGGTGCACACGGCCTTGCCGACATCGCCCACATAAACGGGCTGGAGCTTCGTCCTTGCACCCACCACGGGAAGC
>DATDNN010000255.1:0-3819 GCA_036518255.1 Allosphingosinicella sp.
AGGGCGGCGATTGCGCTGAAAGCTTCGCGGAATTTTCGCCCGAAAATATTCGGGGCACGTTTCAGCTCATCATGCAGATGGCGATGGTTCTAGCCTTCGCGTCCAAACTGCGCGTCATCAAGATCGGGCGCATGGCCGGCCAGTTTGCCAAACCTCGCTCGACGGAGATCGAGCAAAAGGGCGACAGTGCGCTTCCCGCTTATCGCGGCGATATCGTCAACGATATCGGCTTCGACGCGGAGGGCCGTACAGCCGACCCCGCCCGCATGATCAGGGCCTATAACCAGGCCGCTGCTACGCTTAACCTCCTGCGCGGTTTTGCAAGCGGAGCGCAGGGGCGACTTCATACCACGGCAAGCAGCGCCGAGATCATCGACGCCAGCCCGTCGGGCGGCCGGTTCCGTGAACTTGCCGCACGCGTGGATGAGGCTCTGGATTTCCTTGCCGCCTGCGGGCTCGATCCGGACAGCACGCCCCAGCTCCAGCAAAGCCAGTTCCATACCAGCCATGAAGCCTTGCTCCTGCCGTTCGAAGAAGCGCTCGTCCGCGCGGATCCGCGAACGGACCGGCAATATGGAAGCTCGGCGCATTTCCTGTGGATCGGCGACCGCACCCGCTTCGAAGGATCCGCCCATGTCGAATTCCTGCGCGGCCTCGCCAATCCCATCGGCATCAAATGCGGCCCCACGCTGGAGCCGGGCACTCTCCTCCGCCTTCTCGACACCCTGAACCCGGCGCGCGAGGCGGGCCGCATAACCCTCATCAGCCGTATGGGCCACGACAAGGTGGAGCGCCTTCTCCCTGCCCTGATCCGTGCCGTGAAAGAGGCCGGGCACCCTGTTCTCTGGTCCTGCGATCCAATGCACGGCAATACGATCAAGACCAACGGCTACAAGACCCGGCCGTTCGACCGCATCCTTGACGAAGTGAAGGGCTTTTTCGCCGTTCATGCCGCCGAAGGGACGATAGGGGGCGGTATCCATGTCGAAATGACCGGCCAGAATGTCACCGAGTGCACTGGCGGCGTTTGGGGCGCGAGCGAACACACTTTGGGCGACCGCTACCACACCCATTGCGATCCGCGCCTCAATGCGGGCCAGGCGATCGAACTCGCCTTTCTCCTCAGCGAAATATTGAACGGCGCGGTCAGGGGCCGGACGCCTGCCGCCTCCTGACTCCATCCAGGCCGCGGCAGAGGCGCTTTACCTTGACACACCCCCGCCCCGCCCCATATCCGGCCCCTGGCTAAGCCGACAGGCATGGCCCCTTCGTCTAGCGGTCTAGGACGTCGCCCTCTCACGGCGAAAACACGGGTTCGAGTCCCGTAGGGGTCACCAGTTTTCAAGCAGTTACGTTTGCGCGCCGTCATCAGGCTCTAGGCCATTACGCGAACAGAGACGCGCTCTAACGCCGCTCCATTCCGTAATCGATCCTGATCTGGACCCAGCTGCCGACCAGCGGCCGGCCGCCGAGGCGTGGAGGGCGTACCTTGAATTCCCATGCTGCGGCGAGCACGGCGCGCATGATCTGGGATCCCTGCGGGTATTCATCGAGCCCGACACAATCCTCGACCCGATAATCCGGCGCCGTACGGCAAGCGATCAGTCCCCAGCCTGGCCCTCTTGCCGTCGACAAATAGGCGCGCAGCTGGTCGGGGCGCGGTTCGCGGTACCAGGCGGCTGCGTAAAGCGGCTCGCCATTCGGGGCCGTGCCCACGCGCTCACTGTCGCGCAGCGCCGGGGATCCGCCGTTGTCCGGCGGTCCATAAACTTGCCTCGGCGCGGGCGGCGGCTGAGCCGTATTCCGGAGAATGACGCTGGATGGGGGCAATGCGACTGGCGCCGGCAGGACGGGAGGCGTCACCGGCGCGATCGGCGTTTCAGCCGGTTCCGAAGGCTGCGGCTTCTCGGTTTCGGGCTCTTGCGGCAGCGGGCGCTCGCTCGCGACGGATTCCCGCTCGGGGCTGCTCGCCTCGCGTGCCTCTTCCGCGGCTTGGGGAGCGGCGAGGGTTACGACAGTCACGCCCTGCTTTTCTTTCCCCGGCTGCCTGTCCGCGCCGAGCGACAGCAGCAGGAGGAAAAGGAGCGTTTCGATCAGGAGAGCCAGGCCGATAGCGAGCGCCCGGCGCCCCACAACGCTACGGAGCTGCTCAAAAAAGGGAATGGCGGGAACAGGGCTGGGCTGAAGCAATGGATCTGCACTGACAATGCCCGACGCAACGGTGCCTGGGCTAAGATACATGGATAGTCATTGAGCAGCACCCCGGCAACCAGAACTCCGTTGCCGTAATTGCCGCCCTTCCGCTTCCGATAAAATATTCTCCGCTCATATGCTAAAGGCGAAGCGGGATGTGCCGTGACTGATGAGAAAATCCGTTCAGGCCCGGCCGTTTGCCAAACGTTAACGGGTTGCCCCCCATTCGCACATTCTAGAGCGCAAGTTGGGGATGGACATGCGAGCGATTTCGAATCTGTGTAGCGGCGGGGTGCCCGCATGTCGGTGAACTGGAATCCTCCTGCGGATGAAATCGCGGGCATCGACAATCTGATCGTTGGAATCAGCCCCGGCATCGCCGAGCTCAAATATCTCGTTCGTCAGGTTGCGCCTTCCAACGCCTCCGTCATCGTCACCGGTCCGTCCGGCAGCGGCAAGGAAATGGTCGCCCGCGCGATCCATATGGAGAGCAGACGTTCGGCCAAGCCTTATGTGGCCGTCAATTGCGGCGCCATTCCGCGCGACCTTATGGAATCGGAATTGTTCGGCCACGAGAAAGGCTCGTTCACCGGCGCGGTGAACCAGCGCCGGGGCCGGTTCGAGGAAGCCGACGGCGGCACCTTGTTCCTCGACGAAATCGGCGACATGCCGCACGACATGCAGGTGAAACTGCTCCGCGTTCTGGAAGAACGTTCGATCCAGCGCGTCGGCGGGCGCGGCGAGATCGAAGTCGATTCGCGCATCGTTTCGGCCACGCACCGCGATCTCGACGAGGCGATCGGCCAACAACGCTTCCGCGAAGACCTCTTCTATCGCCTATCCGTCTTTCCGATCGACATCCTGCCGCTGAGCGCGCGGCGGGAGGACGTGCCGCTTCTCGTCCGTCACTTCCTCCGTCAGATGGCCGACACCCGCCAGACGGTACGTTTCACGCCCGCCGCCATCGAGGCGTTGAGCGCCCATGACTGGCCCGGCAACGTCCGCGAACTCCGCAACGTCATCGAACGCGCCGTCATCCTTTATTGCGGCCAGACCGTGGGCGCCGAGCAGATCGCGCTTCTCCTTCGCCGTCGTGCGCGCATGAACCATGCGGAGCGCGACGCAATCTGGGAGGCGAGCGCCAAAGCTGCGCCGCCCGCGTCCGCCATTCCGGCCGTCCCCGCGCCCGCGTTCTCAATGAAGGAAGAGCCGGTCGACCTTCGCATGATCGTCGCCGATCTGGAGCGGGTGCATATTGCCGAGGCTCTGCGCCTGGCAGACGGTGTGGTCGCCGAAGCCGCCCGCATGCTGTCGCTTCAGCGCACGACCCTTATCGAAAAGATGCGAAAATACGGCCTCGCCAAGGGCAATCAGATCTACTGATCTGCGGCCTGCCTGCCGATGTCACCCCACGCACCGGCAATCTCGCCCAGCATTTCTCGCGCGCGCACGACCTGCTCGACGTCGTTTTCGCGCCCGCCATTGACCACCAGACGCCGCGATTCCCGGTAAACGGTCGCCAGACCCGCCGCTATCTCCGCCCCTTTGTCGAAATCCAGACTGCCCTCGAGCCCGTGGAGGATCGACAGCGCCCGCGCCTGCGTCCGTCCCCGCTTGATGATGTCG
>DATDNN010000256.1:0-3804 GCA_036518255.1 Allosphingosinicella sp.
CCGAAAAGCACGCCGATCAGCAAAGCCACCTGCTGCCGCCAGGGCGTGGCGCCGACGAGCTGGCCGGTTTTCAGATCCTGGAGATTGTCGTTGGAAATGGTGGCGATGCCGAACACCACGCCCGTCACGATCAGCGCATAGGCGACCAGCGCCTTCGCCTGCCCGGCATCGCCGCCCGTACCGAGCACGGCGGCAAGGAGCAGGGCGGCGCCAAGGATCGAGAGGATGCCCACACCCGAGACTGGGCTGTTCGATGCGCCGATGAGGCCCGCCATGTAGCCGCAGACCGCAGCGATGAAGGCCCCGACCACCACAACGAAGAGCAGGCTTCCGGCAATGACAAGCGCCGTCCGGTCGCCCGCCGCGCCGTTCAATTCCTGGGCGAGCAGCAGGCCGATGGGAATGAGAGCAACGAGCGCGCCGATGCCGACGAGGCCGATCGGAATGTCGCGTTCCTGCAGGGGCAAGCCATTACCCCGCCCGGACTTCCGCGCGCGGGAGGCGGCCAGAGCCGAGGCAAGACCTTTGAGGATCGGGCCGATGATGCTGAGGAGCGTCCAGACGGCCGCGACACCGATCACGCCCGCGCCAAGGAAGCGGACCTGGTGCAGCCAGACGTCACCGGCCAAGTCCTCCGGCGTCACTCCCGGCACGGCAGGTGCTATGGCGCTGAGCCACGGCACCGCAACGGCCCAGGCGATGAGGAGGCCCACGCCCATGGCGATCCCGACGGAGAGGCCGACCAGGTGCCCTGCGCCCAGCAGCGCGAACTGAAAGCCCGGGTTGAGGCCAGTGACCCCCGCTCCGACGCGGAAGTAGGTCGCTGCTTCGGACGCCGCCAGACGAAGGGCGGTAAGCAAGGCGAAACCGGCCGAGACGGCGGTGCCGGAAAGAATGGCGAGGAGTCCGGTGCGGCTCCCCTCTTCGCCTGCCCGCGAGGCTTCGCCGACGCGCAACACCTCTGCGGCGGCGACGCCCTCGGGATAAGGAAGGCTGGACTGGGCGACGAGCGCGCGCCGGAGCGGCACGGAAAAGAGCACGCCGAGAATGCCGCCGAGGCCGGTAACGAGCGCGGTCGTCCAGTAAGGAAAGCCCTGCCACCAGCCGATGATGACGAGGCCGGGGAGCACGAAGCAGATGGCCGCCAAAGTCCCTGCCGAAGAGGCGACGGTCTGGACGATGTTGTTTTCGAGGATGTTGGACGAGGCGAAGTGCCGCAGCACCGCCATCGAGATCACCGCCGCGGGTATGGAGGTAGCGAAGGTGAGGCCGACGCGAAGGCCGAGATAGACATTCGCGGCCGTGAAGACGAGGGTGATGAGGCCGCCGAGGATAACGGCGCGAAGGGTAAGTTCCGGCAGGGCCTTCGATGCTGCGACTGGCTGGGCGGACATTGTCTCTCCTTCATCGGCTCGGCAGACGAAGGACTTATCGGGCAAATCCACAAACCGCTACGGCTATTTAGTCATACGGTAGACGCGCTCCTGCGAAAGCAGGAGCCCAGTCTAATCCTGCGCCGCTGGGCTCCTGCTTTCGCAGGAGCACAAATCAGAGATGTCTGCGACTTCAGGAACGGCGCCTACGGGCCCGCGTTAACCCCTTAAGACCGGAAGGAACATGCAATGACCGATGATCGCATCCGAATGCAGCCCGACTTGAAGAAGAAAACAGGTGGCGAATCCCAGGGCGGCGCCTACCCCAACCCGCACAGCGGCAAGAAGTCGAAGCCCGGCGAGGCACCTAGCGATTTCACCGGACATGGCGGGCAAAGCGGAATGGCCTATCACGGCACGGGTCAACTCGGCGCGGAGGAGGTCGAAGGAGAAGAAAATCCTAACGCCCCCGCAAAAGAGGAGTAGGATTTGCGCGCTCCGGGCCTGATCACGTGATGAGAAGCGCCTTTTGCGCATGTGCGGTTGCGGCGGCACCGCGCCCGGCCTACTTGCCGTTCGATGTCCAACGGCTCTCCTTTCCATTATCGCGATTATCGCGCTTTCTGGGCGGCGCGGCTCGCCAGCACCATCGGCAGCACGATGCTGGTCGTGGTGATCGGCATCCACGTCTACGACATCGCCCGCCAGTCCGGCATGAGCATCGAGCGCGCTTCCTTCTGGCTCGGCATGGTGGGCCTCGCCCAGTTCCTGCCCCTGTTCCTGCTGACCCTGGTCGCGGGCTATGTGGCGGACCGGATCGACCGGCGCTGGATCGTCCGCGCGAGCCTGACGCTGGAACTCGCGTGCGCCGCCGCCCTCGCAGCGCTCGTCTGGGCCGAGGCCATGACGCTCGTGCCGCTGTTTACCGTGGCCGTCCTGCTCGGCATTGGCCGCGCCTTCGCTGGCCCCGCTCTCTCCTCCTTCGCGCCGAACCTCGTTCCGGCGGAACTGCTGCCAAGCGCCATCGCGCTCAATTCCATCGCCTGGCAGGCTGGCGCCGTGGCAGGTCCGCTGCTCGGCGGCGCGGCTTATGCGCTTAGCACATCGCTTCCCTATGAAGCCTCGGCACTGCTCTTCGCGATCGCGGTTGGTGCTATGCTGATGATCCGGCCCATACCGCTTGGCAATGCGGGGGATTCCCACCCGCTCCGCGCCGTTATCGAGGGCCTCGCCTATGTGCGGAACAACAAGATCGTGCTCGGCGCCATAACGCTCGATCTGTTCGCGGTTCTGCTGGGCGGCGCGACCGCAATGCTGCCAGTCTATGCGCGCGACATTCTTCATGTGGGCTCGGAGGGCCTGGGCGCCCTCCGGGCCGCTCCGGCAGTGGGCGCGGCGCTGACCGCCCTCGTTCTCACGCGGCGGCCGTTGAAACGGCATGTCGGCGTCAAGATGTTCGCCTGCGTCGCCATCTTCGGCATCGCCACGATGGTGTTCGGGGAAAGCCGCATTATGTGGCTGTCGCTCACCAGTCTCGTCGTGCTGGGCGCCGCTGACATGGTGAGCGTCTATGTGCGCTCCTCCCTCATCCAGCTCCACACGCCCGATGCCATGCGCGGGCGCGTATCGGCAGTATCGGGACTCTTCGTCTCCGCCTCCAACGAACTTGGCGAGTTCCGCGCGGGTCTCGCCGGTTCCGCCTTTGGTCCTGTCGCTGCCGTGGTGGGCGGCGGCGCGCTCGCGGTCGCCGTCACGGGCATTTGCGCCTGGGCCTTCCCCAGCCTTCGCCGGGCCGACCGCTTCGTCGCGCCAGATCCGCAAATTCTCGCCGAAGCATCGGGCAAGGATCGTCCCGACGTCGAACTCCCGCCGATGGTGGCGGGCATGAACCTCCAAGCCGAGAAAGGACAGCCATGAAAGCCTCCAGCATTCTCGAAACGGTCGGCAATACGCCGCACATCCGCATCAACCGACTGTTCGGCGATGCCGAAGTCTGGACGAAATCGGAACGCGCCAATCCCGGCGGATCGATCAAGGACCGCATAGCGCTCGCCATGGTCGAGGATGCCGAGAAATCGGGCGCGTTGAAGCCCGGCGGCACCATCGTCGAGCCGACCAGCGGCAATACCGGCATCGGCCTTGCCATGGTCGCGGCGGTGAAGGGCTATCGCCTGATCCTCGTCATGCCCGAAAGCATGAGCATCGAGCGGCGGCGGCTGATGCTGGCCTATGGCGCGACATTCGATCTGACGCCCAAGGAAAAGGGCATGAACGGCGCCATCGCCCGCGCCAAGGAATTGCTGGGCGAGATCGAGGGATCGTGGATGCCGCAGCAGTTCGAAAATCCTGCGAACATCGACATTCATGTCCGTACCACCGCTCAAGAAATCCTGAACGACTTCCGCGAAACGCCCATCGATGTCCTAATCAC
>DATDNN010000257.1:0-2187 GCA_036518255.1 Allosphingosinicella sp.
CGATCATGGTGATGCTCCGCCACCTCTGGCCGGTGAGCGTCGAGGCCATCGGCGCGCGGACGCTGGATATGGCCGAACTGGTGCTCGCGACGCCGGTCGTTTTGTGGGGCGGCTGGCCCTTCTTCGTGCGCGGCTGGCAGAGCATCGTCCGGCGGCGGCTCAATATGTTCACCCTCATCGCAATCGGCACCGGCGTTGCCTGGGCCTATTCGATGGCCGGCGCGCTTGCTCCTCAGATTTTCCCGCCATCCTTCCGCACGATGCATGGCGGTGTCGGCCTCTATTTCGAGGCGGCGGCGGTGATCGTCACCCTCGTTCTCCTCGGCCAGGTGCTGGAGCTCCGGGCGCGGGAGCGGACCGGATCGGCGATCCGCGCGCTGCTCGACCTCGCGCCCAAGACCGCGCATCTCGTCGAAGAGGCGGGCGAGCGGACGATCCCGCTCGATCTCGTCCGCGTCGGGGACCGGCTGCGCGTGAAGCCGGGCGAGGCGGTGCCGGTGGATGGCGTGGTGGCCGAAGGCGCGTCGGCGGTCGATGAATCGATGCTGACGGGCGAGCCGCTGCCGGTCGAGAAAGTGACGGGCGACCCTCTGACCGGCGGGTCGATCAACGGCGATGGCGCTTTCGTCATGACGGCCGAACGGGTGGGCTCCGAAACCATGCTGGCGCGGATCGTACAGATGGTGGCCGAGGCGCAGCGCAGCCAGGCGCCGATCCAGAAGGTGGTGGACCGGGTTTCGGCCTGGTTCGTGCCCGCGGTGATCGCGGTGGCCGTGATCGCCTTTGCCGTCTGGTCTTTCGCGGGGCCGCCGCCCAGTCTGTCCTTCGCCCTGGTCGTGGCAGTATCGGTGCTGATCATCGCCTGCCCCTGCACGCTTGGCCTTGCGACGCCGATGTCGATCATGGTCGGCGTCGGGAAAGGCGCGCAGGCCGGTGTGCTCATCAAGAATGCCGGCGCGCTGGAGCGGTTCGCGGCCGTGGACACGCTGGTCGTCGACAAGACCGGCACCCTGACCGAGGGGAAGCCCGCGCTCGTGGTGGTGGAGGCCGCCAAGGGATGGAGCGAGGGGGACGTGCTCGCGCTTGCGGCCGCGCTCGAACAATCAAGCGCCCACCCGCTCGCCCACGCCATTGCCGAGGGGGCGAAGCAGCGCGGTCTTGCCATCCGCCCGGTGGAGGATTTCGCTTCCGTTTCGGGGCAGGGTGTGCGCGGGCGGGTCGACGGGCGCAGGGTCGCCATCGGCAATGCGCGCATGATGGAAGCGGAAGGGGTGAAGGATATCGGCCTTGCCGCCGCCGCCGACCGGCATCGGGATGAAGGCGCGACGGTGATGTTCGTTGCGATTGACGGCGCCTATGCTGGGCTCGTCGCCGTCGCCGATCCGGTGAAGCCAACGACTGCCGAGGCCGTGACGCGTCTCCATGACGAAGGTTTGCGGCTCATCATGCTGACGGGCGACAACCGGCGGACCGCCGAGGCGGTGGCGCGGCTGCTCGGCATCGACGATGTGATCGCGGACGTCCTACCAGAGGACAAGGACGCGGCCATCGAACGCCTGAAGCGGGAGGGACGGGTGGTCGCCATGGCCGGAGACGGGGTGAACGACGCTCCGGCCCTCGCGCGCGCCGATATCGGCATTGCGATGGGCACGGGCGCCGACGTGGCGGTGGAAAGCGCGGGCGTGACGTTGGTGAAAGGCGACCTGATCGGTCTCGTCCGCGCCCGGCGTCTGTCCCGGGCGGTGACCGGCAATATCCGCCAGAATCTGTGGTTCGCCTTTGGCTACAACATGATCGGCGTGCCGATCGCTGCCGGGGTGCTCTACCCCGTGACCGGCCTGCTCCTCAGCCCGATGATCGCGGCGCTGGCCATGAGCCTCTCGTCCGTGTCGGTCATTACGAATGCGCTGCGGCTGCGCGGGATCGATCTCGACAGGGGATGAGCGTCAGCCGCCCTGCTTCTCCTCCGGCAGGCGGACGATGCGGGGCTCCGCATCGGGGATCCAGAGGAGGAGGGAGGGCTGGCCCGGCGTGACGACTTCGACGGCGCGGCGATTTACCCCGGCGATGCCTCCCTTGCAGGGTGCGGCATCGCGATCCTCCACCCGGTCGCAGGCGAAGACGTAGCGATTGGGGGCGGCGGGGCGAAGCTTTGAATAGACGAGCGGACCTTTGGCCGGCTGAGCG
>DATDNN010000258.1:0-2206 GCA_036518255.1 Allosphingosinicella sp.
GCTATCTGACCGACAAGGGCTTCGAAGCTGCCGTCCATGCGCAGCAGGTGCTCGGCGGGCACGGCTACATCCGTGAGCATGGCATGGAGCAGTTTGTCCGGGACGCGAGGATCACGCAGATCTACGAGGGCACGAACGGCATCCAGGCGATGGACCTCGTCGGGCGCAAGCTCGGCAAGGACGGCGGCCGCGCGATCCAGCAATTCTTCAAGATCGTGGCGACTGAAGTCGCCGAGGCCAAGGGCAGCGAGGCTACGAAGGATTTCGCCGCCGCGCTTGAAAAGGCAAATGGCGAGCTGCAGACCGCGACGATGTGGCTGATGCAGAACGGCATGGCGAACCCGAACAATGCGGGCGCCGCGGCCTATCCCTATATGACCCTGATGGGCATCGTCAGCCTCGGCCTCATGTGGCTGCGCATGGTGAAGGCGTCGAGCGAATTGCTTGCCGCCGGCACGGAGGACAAGGCTTTCCACGAGGCCAAGCTCATCACCGCCCGCTTCTTCGCCGAACGGATCATGCCCGATGCGGGTGCGCTTCGCCGCAAGATCGAAGGCGGGGCCGAAAGCATCATGGCGCTTCCGGTCGAAGCATTCTAAACTCGCCTCCTGAACGAGGAGGGGACGGATGACGGAAGCGGAAGCCCTTGCGGCATTGGGTCTGAACGCGGGCGCGGGCCGCGCCGAGGTGGAGGCTGCCTATCGCGCCGCCGTCGATCGCATCCAGGCCAAGGGGCCCCTGGACGACGCCGAACGCGCGGCTCTGTTCGAGGTCGAGAGCGCCTATCGTATTCTCATCGTCCGTCCCGATCCGACCGAAGCCAAAGGGCAGCCCGCTCCCGCCCCCGCGCGCAAGCGGTTCGGCGGCCCGGTTCTCTACGGCCTGATCGCCATCCTCCTCATCGGCATCGCCGCGCTCTTCCTCTGGCCGAAGGGCGGCAACCAGCCTGCCGAAGCGCCCGTAACGGCCACCAACGACATCGCCGACGCCAATATGGCGATGCCGCTCGACGAGGGGCCGGTGACGCCGCTCGCGCCCGGCACCTTCGTAGAGTGGAGCGCCGAGAAGTTTCCCGAACCCGTGACGTTCAAGAGCGGCGATATCACCATCACCGTTACCGCGAAGAAGGATGGTGATTTCGTGGCGCCGGAACTGCGCATTTCCGCGCCGGGCCTTGGCGAACATGTCATGACCGGCGAAGCGGCCGAGGCGGGCTATGGTCACAAGATCGGTGTCGGCCGGTTCAATCCGGCGGCGCGGACGGATCAGGTGTTGCTGACCAGCTATTCGGGCGGCGCCCATTGCTGCACGAGCATCAAGGTGGCGACGCCGTCTGGCGAAGGCTTCGTCACCGCCGATCTCGGCCAGTGGGACGGGGAAGGGATCAGCGCATTTCCCAAGGATATTTCGGGCGACAGCGTCGCGGATTTCGTCCTCTACGACAATGCGTTCCTCTACACCTTCGCATCCTACGCCGACAGCTATGCGCCGCCCGTCGTCTACAATCTCGTCGGTACGAAATTCGTCGACGTATCGAAGGCGCCCGCGTTCAGGAAGCTGTTTGCGCAAGACATGGCCCGCACCCGCAAGGCCTGTATCGCCCCGGAAAATGGCGGCGCTGCCAATGGCGCCTGCGCGGCCTATGTCGCCGATGCGGCAAGGGTGGGCAAGCTGCCGGAGGCATGGGCTGAAATGCTGAACGCCTACGATCCTGGCTTTGAATGGGATCTGCCGCCGGGATGCCGGGTGAAAAAGCAGCCTTGCCCCGAAGGGCAGGAAATCGCTCTCGGCTCTTATCCCGATGCCCTGCGTAGCTTCCTGGTGCGGGCCGGCTACATACCGGCCAATGCGGCGCTTCCTTCGCCCCCGGCGGTAGAGCCCAGTGAGCCTGCGGAATAGGAAAGTCGCCGGGGCGAACATGCCGCTATCTTATACCCGTCCCCGTCAGCAGCGCTGCGTTGAGGGCCGCGTTGCCGAGGAAGGTGCTGTTCTGGCCGACATTGTGCTTTTCCAGCCGCCGCTGGAGGTCGGCATTGTAGCGCCCGAGTTTCATGAAGCCGTCGTTGAACCAGCCGCCGCCCGGCCCCGATCCGTCGACATATTCGGCGAATTTCGTCGAAGAGGGCCAGATCACCTTATCCAGCGTGTTGCTGAAACGGCGGATATCGTCGTCCGTCCATTCCATGCCCGCATCATGCGCCTCGAC
>DATDNN010000259.1:0-2764 GCA_036518255.1 Allosphingosinicella sp.
CGTGACGCATCTCGCGGGTCTTTTTCCCAAGATGCTCGACAAGCTCAAAAAAACCGGGCGCGGCGCCTGGCTTGATCAGGAGATGGAGCGCCTCGCCGATCCGTCCAATTACTCCGTCGATCCCGATGAAGCCTGGAAACGCATCCGCATGCCGAGCCGCAAGGCCGAGGTGCTTGGCCGGTTAAAGGCGGTGGCGGCGTGGCGCGAGCGCGAAGCGCGTTCCAAGAACCTGCCGCGCGGCCGGATCATGAAGGACGAGACACTGGCCGATATCGCTTCGCATCCGCCGAAGGTGCAGGAGGCTCTCGCAAATGTGCGTGGTCTTTCTCCCACCTGGAAATCGAACGATATCGGCGCGCGGCTCATGCAGGCCATTGCGGAGGCGAAGGATCTCCCCGCCGATGAAATGCCGCCGCGCGAGGAGCGGATGCCGGGCCTCGGCAAGGAAGGCGCACTCGTCGCCGATCTCTTGAAATTGCTCCTCAAGATCCGCTCGCGTGAAAGCAATGTCGCCGCGCGCCTCATCGCCAAATCCGAAGAGCTTGAGATGCTCGCCGCCGGCAAGCGTGATGGCCTCTCCATCCTCGAAGGCTGGCGGTTCGACCAGTTCGGCCGCGATGCGTTGGACCTGGTGGAAGGGCGGCTCGCCTTCGCCATCAAGGGCGGCAGGCTCGCCATGACGCGGACGGAGGTGGAGGGATGAAGGGGATCGCCGCGGCAAGCGCGCTGATGGGTCTTGCGGCCTGCACGGCAAGAATCTAGGCGTTCGCGAATATCGGGGTGAGATCCATCGCTTCCGCGAGGTTCTTTAGCCGCTTTTCCACCGCTTCGCCGTAGAGCGCTTCCTGCCCACGCGGCAGGGTCAGCACAAGTTCGCCGCCATCGACCGCAAGGCTGCTGTTCCGGAGCGCATCCGCCGCGCCGCCGCTGAGGCGCTGGGCAAGGCGCATGGCGTGGCCCCAGAGGCTTGCTCGCTCGAGTTCATCGGGCGTGCAGAGGGCGGCGGGATATTGTTCGGCGAAGCTGCCCGAGCCCGCGAAATTGCAGAACAGCGCCTGCGCGATCATCACCCGGCCCGGCGCGTCAACGCCCACCCAATGACCGTGCAGAGCCATGTCGACGCCCCGCTCGGCCCGGAAATCCGGGTGGGCACGCCAGGCGATGTCGGAGAGTACGCAGGAGGCAAGCCGGAGCCGCGCCATGTGCGGATCGGCCTCCGGCAGCGCCCCCGCGATCCAGCGGTCGAGAAGCGCGCCATGCTCCTCGAAACGGCCGAGGCCCCTTCCCGCCTCGCGCGCCGCGTCGATCAGGGGATCGCGGGCGCGGGTGGCGGCATCGAGCCGATCGTAAAGAAGGCCTTCGCGGATACCGAAAGCTGAAACGATAAGCGCACTCGGCCGCAGCTCCTCGGCAAGGATACGGAGCAGGATCGCGGCCTGCGGCAAGGTCGTGAGACGCGCGGAGGACAGGATTGCGCGCGCATCCTTCCTGTCCATGTCCGCGATGATGGCCTGAAGCTCGGCCGGACGCTCCGGCGCCATCCAGTAATGGTGGGTGATCGGCAATGGATAATCGGTCAGCGTCATGTCGAGCTTGGCGAGCGCCCGCCAAGATCCGCCCACCATGTAGAAAGGCCGCCCACGCCCATGGACATTATTATCTTCCAGTGCTTTACGGACGACCTTTCTTACCTTCTCCTCACCTCTTTCCAGAAGCCCGGGGAGGCGCAGCACGCCCAATGGCGTCGATACGCTCCGCCCAAGCCCGCCATCCCGCACATCGACGAGCTCCAGGCTTCCGCCGCCGAGATCGCCGACAATCCCATCGGCCTCCGGTATAGCGGAAAGGACTCCCCATCCCGCCATCTGCCCTTCCCGTTCGCCGGACAACACCTCGGGCTCGAAGCCCGTTTCCCGTACAGCAGCCAGAAAGGCCGCTCCGTTGCTCGCGTCCCGCACCGCAGCGGTCGCGACGACACGGACGCGATCCACGCCCATCTGATCGATGAGGAGGCGAAAGCGCCGGAGCGCCGCAAGCGCCCGCCCCTGCGCGCTTTCCGATAACTCCCCCGTGTCGCCGAGGCTCTTGCCAAGGCCGGCCATGACCTTTTCGTTGAAGATGGTTGCGGGGTTACGCGGTGCGCCCGAATAGACGACGAGGCGGACCGAGTTCGATCCGAGATCGACGATGGCGGTTGGATCGCGCACCTTCCGTCAGTTCCTGCGCAGCCTGAGCTTCGGGACCGCCCCACTGGTGCGAAGCGCCGCGCCGCGACCCGACAAGGACGGGTTCGTCATGAAATAATGGTGTAGGTTAAATGGCTTGCCGTCATCTTCTTCCATGCGTTCGTAACGGCCATCGGAAAGGAGGCGCCAGCTCTGCTCCGTATCGATGAGGTTCGCCACCATCACCTGATCGAGTATCTGCGCGTGCACCGTAGGGTTTTCCACACGGAGCATATATTCGACCCGACGGTCGAAATTGCGCGGCATCCAATCGGCCGAACTGATGTGGACCAGCGCCTTGCGATTGGGCAGTTCATCGCCGTTTCCGAAGCACCAGATGCGGCTATGTTCGAGGAAGCGCCCGATCACCGACTTGACCCGGATATTCTCCGACATGCCGGGTACGCCGGGCCGCAAGCAGCAGATGCCGCGAATGATCAGATCGATTTCAACGCCGGCATTGGACGCTTCGTACAATTTCTCGATGATCGCCGGATCGACGACCGAATTCATCTTGGCCCAGATCGCGCCCGGCCGCC
>DATDNN010000260.1:0-3155 GCA_036518255.1 Allosphingosinicella sp.
GGCCATGGTCGTAGAGCCGCATGTCGCGGATGACCTTGGGATTGAGCAGGCTCACCGTGTAGCTCGCCGTCGAATTGCGGAAGCCGGGCACGAACTCCTCGGTCACCGCCGCGCCGCCGGCGACATGGCGCCGTTCCAGCATGGTGACCTTGAGGCCTTTCGCCGCGAGATAATAAGCGCAGACGAGGCCGTTATGCCCTGCGCCGATAATCAATAAGTCGGTCATAGCCCTCCCCCTTGATGGGGGAGGGTTGGGTGGGGGTGATCTACGACGGAGAATGAGCCTTTTCCGGAAACATCACCCCTCCCCAACCCCTCCCCATCGAGGGGAGGGGCTTTTAGGGCTTCCCTCACGGCAATTTCGCCTTTGGAAAGCCGCCCCAGGCTTCGTCATAATCGCCCTGCACTTTGTCGGTTTCCAGCGCGAAGCGGGTCGGAACATAAGGCCAGCAGCTTTCGACCATGAAGGCCATGGTGCCTTCGATTTTGTGCGGCTTCAGCTCGGCCTCGCTCGCAGCCTTCCAGCTTGCGACGTCGGGTCCGTGACCGGCCATCAGGTTGTGGAGGCTCATGGCGCCCGGCGCGAAGCCTTCGGCTTTGGCGTCATAGGCGCCGTGGATGAGGCCCATGCACTCGCTCATCACGTTGCGGTGGAACCAAGGCGGGCGGAACGTGTCCTCGGCCACCATCCAGCGCGGCGGGAAGATCACGAAATCGGCATTGGCGCGGCCGGGCACGGTGGAGGGCGAGGTGAGGACGGTGAAGATAGAGGGATCGGGATGATCGTAGCTCACCGTACCGATCGTGTTGAACCTGGAAAGATCGTATTTGCAGGGCGCGAGATTGCCGTGCCAGGCGACCACGTCGAGCGGCGAATGATCGAGCGTCGTCGTCCAGAGGCTGCCGAGATATTTCTGGATGAGCTCCACCTCGCCTTCCGCATCCTCATATTGCGCATGGGGCGTCAGGAAATCGCGAGGGTTGGCGAGACCGTTAGCGCCGATGGGGCCGAGGTCCGGCAGGCGGAACAGGGCACCGTGATTTTCGGCGACATAGCCCCGCGCTTGCCCATCCGGCAAAGCGGCGCGGAAGCGGACGCCGCGCGGAACGAGGGCAATTTCGCCAGGGGCGATGTCGATGCGGCCCATTTCGGTATAGAGGGTAAGGCGGCCCATCTGCGGGATGAACAGCATCTCGCCGTCTGCATTGAAGAAGCAGCGATGCTGCATATCCTTGTTCGCGGCGTAGACGTGCACAGCGACACCGTCCATGTCGGCAGGATCGCGGTTGGCGACCATCGTCACCATGCCGTCGATAAGATCGGTGGGCTCGGAGGGGAGATCGAGCGGGTTCCAGCGCAGGCGATTGGGGGCGACCGGTTCCTTCACGATACCGGGCGCAAACAGCTTCGCGCCCTCGTAGCGGCGATAGGACGGATGCTCGGCGCTCGGCCGCAGGCGATAGAGCCAGGAGCGGCGATTTTCGTGGCGCGGCGCGGTAAAGGCGGTGCCGGAAAGCTGCTCGGCATAGAGGCCGAAGGCCGGGCGCTGGGGCGAGTTGCGGCCTTCCGGGAGCGCGCCGGGCACGGCTTCGGTCGCGAAATGGCTGCCGAAGCCGCCGGATTGATAGCCTTCCTGCGCCATGATCCCTCTCCGTTGCGGCTGAAGCCTTCTGCCGTGCTCCGGCGAAGACCGGAGCCCAGCGGCTCAATTCCGCGAAGCTGGGCTCCGGCCTTCGCCGGAGCACAATGAGTGATGTAGAAGAAAGGGTAGTCCTTCCACAAGCTCAGGACGAACGAATGGAGCGACGAAACCCCTACTTCATCAGGACCAATTCTTCCGACATCGTCGGGTGAAGCGCGACCACCTCGTCGAACTGGCTCTTCTTGAGTTTCGCCTTCACCGCGATCGCGGCGGCCTGAAGGATTTCCGGCGCGTCGGGGCCGATCATGTGGATGCCGACCACTTCCTCTGTCGCCGCATTGACGACGAGCTTGTAGAGCGCGCGTTCGTTGCGGCCGGCGAGCACATTCTTCATCGGGCGGAAATCGGACGTGTAGACTTGCACCGAGCCCAAAGTGTTGCGTGCCTCGCTTTCCGTCATGCCAACGGCGGCGATGGGCGGGTGGCTGAACACGGCCGAAGGGATGCAGCTATAATCGACCCGGGTCGGCTTGTTGCCGAACACCGTGTCGGCGAAGGCCTGCCCTTCCCGGATCGCGACGGGGGTGAGCTGCACCCGGTCGGTCACGTCGCCGACCGCGTAAATGGAGGGGCAGCTCGTCTGATTGTCCTCATCGACCAGGATCGCGCCATTCTTGCCGGTTTCAACGCCCGCATTTTCCAGGCCAAGGCCCTCGACATTGGGCGAGCGACCGATGGCGAAGATGAGGGCGTCGGCCTCTAGCGGCTTGTGCCCGCCCATATGGATGAGGAGCGAACCGTCCTCCTGCTTCTCCACTTTCTCGAACGGCGCGTTGAAGAGGAAATTGATCCCCTTCGTCAGCGAGATTTGAAGCAGCCGGTCGCGGACTTGCGCGTCATAGTGGCGCAATATCTGGTCGCCGCGGTTGATGAGCGTCACGTCGCAGCTGAATTCGTGGAAGATGCCCGCGAACTCGTTGGCGATATAGCCGCCGCCTGCGATCGCCACGCGCTTGGGTACTTCGTCGAGCCAGAAGACCTCGTTCGAGGTGATGCCATGCTCCTTGCCGGGAATGTCGGGAATGACCGGGCGGGCGCCGGTGGCGATGAGGATGGTGGCGGCGGTGACCTTCGTGCCGTCGGCGAGAAGGACTTCGTTGGCCCCCGCGATGGTGGCGCGCTGGTCGTAAGTCTCGACATTGTTGCGTTCGAGGATTTCGCCGTAAATGCCTTCGAGGCGGTCGACTTCGCCGAGGACGTTGTCGCGGAGCGTCTTCCAGTTGAAGCGGCAATTGTCGACTTCCCAGCCGAAGCGGGAGGCGTCCATGATGTCCTCGGCGAAATGGGCGCCGTAGACGAGCAATTTCTTGGGTACGCAGCCCCGGATCACGCAGGTGCCGCCGACGCGAAACTCCTCGGCGATGGCGACCTTCGCCCCGTGCGCCGCCGCGACGCGGGAGGCGCGAACGCCGCCCGAGCCCGCGCCGATGACGAAAAGGTCGTAGTCATAGT
>DATDNN010000261.1:0-2783 GCA_036518255.1 Allosphingosinicella sp.
AATTATCATGGCGAGGTCGTGACGCTGAAGGACGGCAATCCGGACGCGGTCGTCCCCGGCCTGTTCGCGGTGGGCGAAGCGGCCTGCGTGTCGGTGCACGGCGCCAACCGCCTCGGCTCCAACTCGCTTATCGACCTGGTCGTCTTCGGCCGCGCGACCGGCCATCGCCTCGGCGAGATCCTGACGCCGAACGCCAAGAGCCGTCCGCTGCCCAAGGGTTCGGAGGAAATGGCCCTCTCCCGCATCGACGCCCGGCGTTATGCCAAGGGCGGCAGCCCCACGGCCGATATCCGCGCGCAGATGCAGAAGACGATGCAAGCCGACTGCGCCGTGTTCCGCACCGAAAAGACGCTGGCCGAGGGCATGGAGAAGATCGATGCCGTCTACAAGCGCATGGAGGATGTACAGGTCACCGACCGCAGCCTCATCTGGAACACCGACCTTATCGAGACGCTGGAGCTCGACAACATGCTCCCGCAGGCCGTCGTCACCATGCACAGCGCCGCCAACCGCAAGGAAAGCCGCGGCGCGCACATGCATGAGGATTATCCGAACCGCGACGACGCCAATTGGATGAAGCACACGATTTCGTGGTTCGATAAGGGCAAGGTCAATATCGATTACCGCCCGGTGCACGATTACACGCTCACCGACGAAATCGGCTATATCAAGCCGAAAGCGCGCGTTTACTGACGACGGCTCAGCCGAAGCGTCCGAAGATCGCGATAAGCGGCATTTACCCTCTCTCTCCGCCCGTTTAGACGCGGCAGGGGGAATGGCTGATTTATCGGCCAGGAGGGGCGATATGCGATTACTCGATTCACCGCGTATAGCGGGGCGGAGGGATTGGCTGGTCGCCGCGATCTTCGCGGGCCTCACCCTGCTTCTCGCGAGCCTCGCCCTGCTGGCGCCGCTCAATCATGACGAAAGCCAGTATTTCGCGGCGGCGGAGCTTTCGACGCGGCTGATGCCGTTCCGCGACTTCCTCTATCTCCAGACGCCGCTCCAGCCGCTGCTGCTGGCCCCCCTCGCCGGGCTGTCGGCTTCCTACAGCTTCGTCACCCTGCGTCTCGTCCAGGCCTTGATCGGCGCGGGCATCCTGCTCCTCGTCTATCTCGGCCAGCGCACGCTCGGCGTCGGCCGCAAGGTGGCGCTCGGCGCGGCTTTGCTGCTGCTGTTCAGCCACGCCTTCCAGTTCAGCGTCACCGTGGTCCGCAACGACGCCCTGCCCGCCTTGCTGATGGCTGCGGGCCTCTATCTCGGCCTCCGCGCCATGCGGCATCCGGCGGGGCGGGCCGACTTGTGCTGGTTCGGGGCGGGTCTCGCCTTTGCCGGGGCGGCGGCGGCGAAGATCTCCTTCGCCCTTCCGGCTGCGGCGGTCGGCCTCTATCTCGCCGGTTGCGTCCTCTTTGGCCGGTCGCGGCAGGATCTGCGTAACGCCCTTGCCTGCGGCGCGGGCGCGGCCTTCGCCGCCCTTCCCGTCCTTGCCCTGTGGCATGCCGCCCCCTTTTCCTTCGATTACGGGGTGTTCGACTACAGCCTGCGCGCGCCGTTCGACTGGTATGGCGGCAACGGCCTCGGCCATCGCCTGATTGCGGAGGGCAAGGCGTCCGATTTCCTCGGCGTGCTGTTGCGCGGTACGCCCTTCGCCGCGCTCGCCGCCGTGCTCCTGTCGATGCTCGGCCCGAAGGCGCGGGAGCGGCGCGGCAACCGCCCCATCCTGTTCCTCGACATGCTGGTTCTGGCGGGCGCCGTCGCCGCCTTCCTCCCTACGCCAGTCTGGCAGCAATATATGATGCCGCTCCTGCCCCCGCTTTACGTGCGGCTCGGCATCCTCATCGCCGATCTCGGGCGGGAGAAAGGCTGGCGGCGGCCCGCCCTCCTCGCCGCGCTCGTGGTCGGTATGGCGATCGGCGCCAGCCAGCCGGTCAAATGGGCGCTGCGCGGCGAACCCGACCCCATCGACGCGACCGAAGAAGCGCACTGGATCGGCGATCAGCTTCGGAAAGCGGGCGCGCAAGGCGAGATTGCGACCCTGTCGCCGCAGGTGACGCTGGACAGCGGCTATCCGCTCGATCCCCGCTTCGCCGCCGGCCCCTTCTTCTACCGGACGGGCGATGTGATGCGCGAAGACCGGCAGCGGCTGATCCACGCCATATCGCCCGCGACGCTGGAGGAATTCCTGTCCGAACGGCCGCCCGCCGCGATCGTCACCGGCTATGAAACACGGCACCGCGTCTTCACGCGCGACCTCGACCGCGATCTGCGCGCCTATGCCGCGCGGCACGGCTATCGCCACATCTCCAGCCCCTATGGCGATGCGGAGCTCTACATCGCGCCCGCCCGGGCCAGGGTCAGCGGTGCACCGCCCGCCACGCCGCCGCTCCGAACAGCAGCAAGCTCGTAAGCGCCGCGGCGAGCGAGGCCAGCGCCGCGCCCGTCGCGCCCACCGCCGGCAGCAGCACGGCGAGGAGGGCGAGGAATAATCCGCTCGACACGAAGCGCAGCTTCAGTGCCAGCCCCGCCCGTCCAGTCGCGACCAAGGCGGGCTCGAAACTGACGCCGCCCAGCTCGATCGCCGCCGCGATGCCGAGGAGGAGGAGGAGCGGATAGGCCGCCACATAAGCGGGCCCCGCGACCAGCGCGAGAACGGGCTTCCCCGCCAGCAGGAGCAACGCGACGATCACCGCGCCCGCGATGAGGGACAGGCGCACCGATCCGCGGAACAGCTTTGCCACATTCTCCCGCGCATCGCCGAAATGCACCCGCGTCAGCTCGGCATA
>DATDNN010000262.1:0-3682 GCA_036518255.1 Allosphingosinicella sp.
CGGTCCTTGAGCTCGGGATCGAGCGCGCCGGCCAGCGCCAGTGCTTCGATGATCGCCGGATCGTAGCGGCGCGGCACGTAGCGCATCAGGGTGCGCATGCGGCGGGCATGATCGGCAAGGGCGCGAAGATCGGCCCCGGAGCGCTGCCCTTCGGCCGTCTCAAGCACCATCGTCTCGGTGCCCGCCTCGACGAGATAGTCGTCGAGCTTGGCATCGTCCTTGAGGTACACTTCGGACCGGCCACGCGCAACTTTGTAGAGCGGCGGCTGGGCGATGTAGAGGTGCCCGCGCTCGATGATCTCCGGCATCTGCCGGTAGAAGAAGGTGAGCAGCAGGGTGCGGATGTGCGCGCCGTCGACGTCTGCGTCCGTCATGATGACGATCTTGTGATAGCGGAGCTTTTCGATGTTGAAATCGTCGCGGCCGATGCCGGTGCCCATCGCCTGGATGAGCGTGCCGACTTCCTTGGACGACAGCATCCGGTCGAAGCGGGCACGCTCGACGTTCAGGATCTTGCCCTTCAAGGGCAGGATCGCCTGCACCTCGCGATTGCGGCCCTGCTTGGCCGAGCCGCCTGCCGAGTCCCCCTCGACCAGGAACAGTTCGCATTTGGCCGGATCGCGCTCCTGACAGTCGGCGAGCTTGCCGGGGAGGGAGGCGATGCCCATCACGCTCTTGCGGCTCGCCTCGCGCGCCTTGCGGGCGGCTTCACGGGCGGCGGCGGCGTCGATGATCTTCTGGATGATCGTGCGGGCGTGCTGCGGATTTTCCTCCAGCCATTCCGACATCTTGTCGGCCATCAGGCTTTCCAGCGGCTGGCGGACTTCGGACGAGACGAGCTTGTCCTTGGTCTGCGATCCGAACTTGGGATCGGGCAGCTTCACCGAAACGATGGCGGTCAGACCCTCGCGCATGTCTTCGCCGGTAAGGCTCACCTTCTCCTTCTTCAGCATGCCGCTCTTGTCGGCATAGGCGTTGAGCGTCCGGGTCAGCGCCGCGCGGAAGGCTGCGAGATGGGTGCCGCCGTCGCGCTGCGGGATGTTGTTGGTGAAGCAGAGAACCTGCTCGTAATAGCTGTCATTCCATTCGAGCGCGACGTCGATGCCTATATCGTCGCGCTGGCCGGTGACGGAGATCGGATCCGGGATCAATGCCGCCTTGGTACGGTCGAGATAGCGCACGAAAGCCGCGATGCCGCCTTCGTAGAATAGCTCCACCGCCTTCGCATCCTCGTGCCGCGCGTCGGTGAGGAGGAGACGGACGCCCGAGTTCAGGAACGCGAGTTCGCGATAGCGATGCTCGAGCTTGTCGAAATCGAATTCGGTGATCTTGAACGTCGCAGGGCTCGGCAGGAAGGTGACGCGCGTCCCCTTCTTTCCTTCAGGCGCGGGGCCGGCTACCTTCAGCGGCGCTTCGGCATCGCCATGACGGAAGCGCATCCAATGCTCCTCGCCGTCCCGCCAGATGGTGAGCTCCAGCCATTCCGAGAGCGCGTTCACCACGGAGACGCCGACGCCGTGAAGGCCGCCCGACACCTTATAGGCGTTGTCGTCCGACGTATTTTCGAACTTACCGCCGGCATGAAGCTGGGTCATGATGACCTCCGCTGCCGAAACGCCTTCTTCGGGGTGAATGCCGGTCGGAATGCCGCGGCCATTATCCTCGACCGTGACCGAACCGTCGGCGTTCAATTGGATCTTCACGAGGTCGCAATGCCCGGCCAGCGCCTCGTCGATCGAATTGTCCGAAACCTCGAACACCATGTGGTGGAGGCCCGACCCGTCGTCCGTGTCACCGATATACATGCCGGGCCGCTTGCGCACCGCGTCGAGCCCTTTCAGAACCTTGATCGATTCCGCGCCGTAGGAGTTTTCAGTAGGTGAAGTTGCCATGGCGAGGATATAGCGGCGGCAAGGCGTAAAACCAAAGGAAAAAGGGGGTGGGGGAGGACCGGCCGCCCTCGTCATTGCGAGCGGAGCGAAGCAATCCAGCGCCGCCGGACGAACCGCAAATGGATTGCTTCGTCGTTCCGCTCCTCGTAATGACGAAAGCCCGGGCGGTCAGGCTGGAAGCACCGCCCCGTTCTCCACCGCAAACCAGCTTCCGCCGCGCGCGCCCTCGAACAGCGCGCGTTCCGTCCCCGTCATCCACACCTGCCCGCCCCCGGCCTCCAGCCGCGCGAAGAGGGCGGCGCGGCGCGAAGGATCGAGATGCGCGGTCACTTCGTCGAGCAGCAGCACCGGCCGCCGCCCCGCCTGCTCGGCGACGAGATCGGCATGGGCGAGGACGATGGCGAGGAGAAGGGCCTTCTGCTCGCCGGTCGAGCAGCGCTCCGCCGCCTGCGCCTTGCCGAGATGGGTGACGGAAAGATCGGTGCGGTGCGGCCCGGCGAGCGTGCGGCCCGCCGCCGCATCCCGCCCGCGCCCCGCCTTCAGCTCGGCGCGTAGCGCGGCTTCGGCATCGCCCTTGCCGGGTCGCCAGCCGCCAAGGGCAAGCCCCGCCCGGGCGAACGGTCCCTCCGGCTGCGCCGCGAGCCGCGCGCCGAGCAGCGCCAGCGCACGCTCCCGCGCCGCCGCGATCGCCGCGCCATGTTCCGCCATCCCCGCCTCCAGCGCGGCCAGCCAGGCCGGATCGGCGGTTTCGGGTTCGGCCAGCAGCTTGTTCCGCGCCCGCATCGCGGCTTCGTAGCGCGCCGAATGGGTCGCATGGGCGGGCTCCAGCGCCAGCACCAGCCGGTCGAAGAAACGCCGCCGCCCCGACGCGCCTTCGGTGAACAGCCGGTCCATCGCCGGGGTCAGCCACAGCACAGACAGCCACTCGCCAAGCGCCGAAGCCGACGCTGCCGCGCCGTTGATCCGCACCTGCCGCCGCTCGGGCGCGGCGGGCAGCGTTCCCGTGCCGATGTCGATGCTTTCTTCGGACGCGGAACCGGGCGACGGCGCAAGCCGCGCCGCCACCGAAAAGCCGCCCGCCCCCGCCTGCCGCGCCATTTCGCCAAGGGCCGCGCCGCGCAGGCCGCGCCCGGGCGTCAGCAGCGATACCGCCTCCAGGATATTGGTCTTGCCCGCGCCATTCTCGCCAGTCAGCACCACAAGACCCGGGCCCGGCGACAGGACCGCGTCCGCATAGGAACGGAAATCGGTAAGGGAAAGGCGGGCGACGAACACGCCCCCTCCTAATGTGCCGATGCCGCCCCCTGCAACCGCCCGGCGCCGCCGCGGCGTTCATAGATCACCCGCGTGCAGCATTTGCCGATCCGGACGCGGTAGATAAGCCGATAGTGGCGCCGCAACTCCGCCTCCATAAAGGGCCAGGTGCGCGGATTTGCCTTGGGCAAACGCTCTGCCGTGGTGACGACGAAGCGCGGATTATGCGCCATGATGCGCCGCGTTTCGGCGAGCGCATCGACGCCCGTGCCGGTCGCATCGCCCTTGTTGCTCAGATGATCGGTGAAGGACCAGGCGGTGGGGATGCAGGATTTTGTCAAATGATACAGAATGGGCTCGCCATTGAAGACGAAGATGCATTCGCCAGGGCGCATCCGCGCCTTCAATTGGCTGGCGATCGCGTTGACTTCGGGCCCGGTGCCGCGCTGGGCATGGCGCTTTTTGAGGACCGAGTTCTGCGCGACGAGGGCGAAAGCCGGGAGGAACAGCAGGAATGGCAGCCAGTAGCCGCGCCC
>DATDNN010000263.1:0-5875 GCA_036518255.1 Allosphingosinicella sp.
TGGAATTTGATGGCGGCGCGGTGGTGCCCGGATCCTCCTCTCCCTCGGTGGTGCCGCTCCCCTGGTCCGATCCCGCCGGGGTCGATCCCGAAGAAGCGCTGATCGCTTCGGCATCGGCCTGCCACATGCTGTGGTTCCTCCATCTCGCCAAGGATGCCGGCTATGTCGTCACCCGCTACCGCGACGAAGCGGAAGGGGTGATGGGGAAGGACGGCGAGGGGCGGATCGCCATCACCCGCATTGTGCTGCGCCCCGAAATCGCATTCGACGGCGCGGCGCCGGACGCCGCAGCGCTGGAGCGGCTTCACCATGCGGCGCATGAGGCCTGCTTCATCGCCAATTCCCTGAAGAGCGAGATCGTCGTCGAAAATCCCGCCTGAGGTGCGCCGCGTGCAACGCCATGTTGCGGCGGGGCGGCCTCCCCGGCAAGGCTGAGCATGGCCATATTGCCGGGATGAGACAACCGACCTTCTACCTGCCGCATGGCGGCGGCCCCTGCTTCTTCCTCAATCGCGACGGCAGCGTTCCGCCGGAATGGCGCAGGATGCACGATTTCCTCTCCGGCGTGCTTTCGGAGCTGCCGGAGCGGCCACGCGCCATCCTGATCGTGTCGGGACACTGGCTTCAGCCCGATTTTACGGTGCATGATGGCGAACGGCCCGAGCTGCTGTTCGACTATTATGGTTTCCCCGCCCACGCATATCAGTTGCGCTGGGATGCGTCCGGGGCACCGGACGTCGCGGCGCGGGCCGCCGGCCTCCTGCAAGCGGCGGGCTTCGCCACCCGGCGGGAAAGCGAGCGAGGCTGGGACCATGGCGTGTTCATCCCCCTGAAGGTGGCGGTTCCGGAGGCCGATATTCCGGTCGTGCAGATGTCGCTGCGCAGCGACCTCGATCCTGCCGCTCATATCGGAGCAGGACAGGCATTGGCGCCACTCCGCGATGAAGGGGTGCTGATCGTCGGATCGGGTATGAGCTTCCACAACATGCGCCTGCGCGACGGGTCGGCGGAGAGCGCCGCCGAGGCGTTCGATGCCGGTCTCACCGCCGCCGTGACGGACCCCGACCCTGTCCAGCGCCTGGCCCGTCTCGCCGCTTGGGAGCATATCCCCGCCGCCCGCATTGCCCATCCCCCGGGGGAAGAGGAACATCTTCTGCCCCTGATGGTGGCCGCCGGGGCGGGCGGAGACGATCCGGTGCACCATATCTTTCGGGACAGGGTGATCGGCTGGACGATATCGGCCTTCCGCTTCGGCTGACCTCAACCTGCGGCCGCAAGGATATCCGCCGCCGATCGGCCATGATATAAGGCGTAAGGGGGCATGGAGGCTGTCATGAGTCATTCCTTTCCCCGCTTCACCCGCCGCCCCGCACTGCTGGCCTGCGCCGCCCTCCTCCTCGCCGCACCGGGCGCCGCGCAGCCCGACTGGAGCCAGGCCCGGCGGATCGACGTCACCCTTTCCAACTTCGAATATCGTCCCTCCGATCTGACGTTGAGGGCCGGGGAGCCCGTCATGCTTCACCTTATGAACATCGCCGATGGCGGACATGATTTCACCGCCAGGAAACTGTTCGAGTCCGCCATGATCCGGGAACGCGACAAGGCGCTGATCCGGAACGGCGGCGTCGAAGTGCCCGCGCATGAAAGCCGCGACATCGGCTTCACGCCCGTGGCTGGCCGTTACAAGGTGGAATGCACCCACCCTTTCCATCACATGATGGGCATGGCGGGCGAGATATTGGTGCAGTGAGCCGGACGCCCGGGACGAACGGAGCGGAAGGCACGGCTAAAATATTGTTTTTCCAACACTCTGCTGGAACGGCGGCGCGGACCGGCTCGTTTATTTCCCGTCCCCTCGTTCGGGACGGAGAAGGATGAAGGACCGGGATATGCCCAATCAAGGCAGCAAAGGAAACGACAAGAACCGTCAGCAGCAGCAAAGCGGCAGCCATGGCGGCCGTCAGCAGCAGCAGGGCGGCCAGGGCGGCCGCCAGATGGGCGGCGACCGCGAGCAAGGCGGCGGCAGCAGCGGCAGCAGCCGCAACCGCTGACATTCGCGGGTTTCCAAAAAGGGCCGTCCGCACCGGGCGGCCCTTTTTCCTATCCGCCGGGCCGGACACCGGGGGAGCAGGGCGCCGTTAGCCCGCGATCTGCGCCTCTTCCGCCACCACGGTGATTTCCTTCACTTCCAGAACGAGCGGCGCGTGGTGGTGGCCGGTATGTTCGGGAAAGCCGCTGCCGGTGACGGTGACCACCCGGCCCTTCGCGGCCGCGAGAATCGGGGCGAGATCGTTCGGGGCATAGAGATGAATCGTATCGAACTTCCGTTTCGGATCGGCCATCTGTCCGCCGTCCGTGATGCAGATGGAGGCCGACATTTCGAGGATCAGCGTGCGCTCCGGCTTATCCCCCCTGGCGACGCTCCGGTAGTTGGGCGGGCCGGGGAAGACGCGATCGACGAGCTTGCCGGTGAAGCTCAGACTATTGTCCGGCTCGCTGACGTCGAAACAGCCCTCCGTACCATCCGCGGGCGCGGCGGCGGCAAGGGCCAGAGCGAGCAGAGAAGACAAGGCCATCGTCACATCCCCCGTAAAAATCCCGCCCTTTTTGTCCGCCATTTCCGGACCGGCCACAAGGGCCTCGCGCATCCGCCGGCCGGGACGTGGCCTCGCCGGCCGGTCGAGGCGCTGACGGGGGCTTAGCCGCTAAGCCTTTTTTCCATGCTGTAATTGTGGATGGCGACGGCGCTTATTTCGAAGTCGTTGCGGCCGACGAGGGCGAAGCCGCGGCGTTCGAACAGGGGGCGGGCGAGTTCGCTGGCTTCCACGAAAATGCGCTCGCAGCCGCCCGCGCGCGCCACATCCTCCAGCGCAGCATAGAGGGCCGATCCGACGCCCCGCCCCTCCCCTTCCGGCGCGGTGTAGAGGAAGTCCAGGTGCCCGTCCGGCTCCATGTCGCCAAAGCCGAGGAGGGCGCCGTCCGCATCCTCCGCCACCAGCACCGTCCGCCCGTCCGCGCAGCGCGCCGCCATGCGTTCGGGGCAAGCGGTGGCGGACCAGGCCTTGACCTGTTCCGGCGTATAGGCGGCCCGGCCGAAATGGCGGACCGAGCGGGTGTAGAGATCGGCGAGCGCGGGCGCATCGGCGGGGGTGTAGGGACGAATGTGCATGGCCGCCTCCGATGGCGGCAGCGGCACGGCGGTGTCAAATATGTCCACGGCCGCATCCACCTCCCCCTCTTCGCCGTCGCCGAAGCCGAAGAAACGGTCGCGCTGACGCTCGGCGCGGGTGCGCGCGTCTTCCCACCGCCTCGCCTTGCCCTTCGTGTTGCGCTCGATCATCACCGCCGCCTCGCGCGCCGTCAGCGTGCGGGCATAATGGCTGGCGCCATAATAGCCTTCCTCCACGCCGTCGAAGCCGGGGGGCGGCGGATAATCGGTCCACCATGTGCGGTCCTTCTTCTGCCACACGATATGATCGTCCAGGGGCTCGTCATCTTCTTCCTCTTCTTCGAGGGGAAGGTGATGAACTTGATGCTGTGGTAGGTTTTGCGCGTCCTCACTTTCGGCCTGCGGTTTGAGGAGGGCGAGGCCGTCCTCCCTTTTGTCTGCACCAAGCGCGTCGAGATAGTCCGCCCAGCGGCCCGCGAGCGCGTGCTGGCCGGCCCCAAGCCGCTCGGCGCGGTCGGCGCGGGCATCGAGGCGGTTCAGCATCGCGATGGAGAGGCGGTTGTCGTAGCGATAGCGCTCCGCCACCACCTCGCCATTCCTGTACACCTGCTCGATCACGCCGTTCAAACAGCGCGCCATGATCTCGTCGGCGAGATGCTGGCGGGCGAGGAGCAAAGCGGTGTCCCAGCCCGCGGCGAACAGGGGATCGCGGTTGCGGAGATTATAGGCGGACTGCGCGCTCATCCCCACGACGCGGCACGCTTTGGCCACCGTGCCGCATTCGGCAAGCGTTTCCTGAAACAGCCGCTTCTTCTCCGGCGTCCACCCGTCGTGCCTGAGGGCGCGCGTTTCGCTTTCCGCGCTGTCGAGGGTGGAGGCGATGAGCGGCTCCAGCGGCACGGGCGGGATGTGATCGGACCCCTCGACAATGGTGAGGGCGGTGAAGCGGGGCTCGTCCCCGGCGCGGTCATGGTTCGTCATGACCGGATCATTTATCTCATTTGGTTATATGTAGGAAAATAGTTTTTGATCGAAGTGGTACTTCGATCAAGGCGACGATGCTGACGCGCCGTCAGCTGGCACGACCGCTCTATAGCGCAGCGTAAGTAGGCTATGCCGCTGGTCCTGCCACCCTCGCCTCCCGCCTTAGGTACCGAGCACGATCACTTTGACGAATGAACCCCCGTGCTTCGTAGAAGTTAGCAAGATGATTGATGATGTGCTGCGCCTCTGACTCGATTCGCGCGACAAGACTGTCAATTTCTCCTGTTGTATACCGAGACCCGACAACGTCTGGGCTTTCACGTCCATGAGCTACCGCGTTCCGGTCATTTACTATCCGGTCGATCAGTGCTTCGCTCGAGGGGTTGCTCAACGGGTATTCAGATATACCAAACATTAGGAAAGTGTCGGAGATTGACTTAAACCAAACATTCTGAAGCTCTGGAGCTAGCAGTTCGTCGTGTACTCTGGCGCTATCGGACGACTGCATTGCAGTAAACAAGCTAAGGCGCGCATCAAGCCTAGTTCGTTTTCCTGCGTCTCTAATTGCCCTAATCTTAGGATCATGGACGAGGCACATTATAGGCGTGCATACGTCCTTGGCGCGAACTGAGTAGGACGTTATCAACTGCGAAAGCTGTTTTACACCTCGAGTGACGGCAAATTCCAAAGCCGCATACAGAAATACGATCGTGAAGCCGCTGCCTGCCAAGTAGGCGAACGGCTGTGGGGAGGGCGGTGGCACAGCTTGAGTTTTGGCGCTCGACCAGAATGCTCTCACATCGGAAAAACGGAGAGACACCTGCTGACGAACTACTCCAAATTCATCCGTTGAGGAGGGCATCTCGGACCGTCTCGATACGGCCTCTAACCATCGGCCGGCTGTTAGTGGCAGCGGTCGTAAACCTCTTCAACTCGTCAGAGCCTACAATATCTGGAAAACAGCCCCAATTCAGTTGTTGACCTGTCATCATTGCCAAAGCGGTTCCAACCGCCACCCCCTCGTAAAGATTGATCGGGGTGGTGCGTCTGTTGTTACGGCTAATCCCAGTTGGAAGGCGAGCACGAAGCTGCATCATGGTTGGTTCAAAGTGTGCCAAAGCCGCGTCCGAGGGTCCGCTGCGGGAGTGTGTCTGCATGTAGTCGGTAAGGAAATCTTCCACGTCATGCTCAAAACCAAGATAGTTATCAAAAAAAGCAAAGAATCGTAGGACCATCTCCTGATAAGTTGCTTCTCGCGTTTCGTTATTCGGTAGCGTCACGATAGCTCTGAAGTCTTCAGATCGTGAAAGATCCTTTATGATGTCGCTGAAGTAACCACTGATAACACAGTTTCTAATCTCCTGTGCGTGTAACTTTACCCCGCCCGTGTTTAGGCGCTCAAAGAGGTCGTATCGTACATAGCTGTCACTTTTATCATTAAGAGCAGTTATCCTAAGAGGTCTAAGAGTAAATCCGAGTTGAACAGTCTTAGGAAGGTCATCGAAAGTGGCACCATTGAACGTGTCGAGCTTTTTAAGCCCGGAAAGCCTTAGTGGAGCAGGTCTTCCAACAGAAGAACGTGCATCATCATTACCGCAGAAGTGGATCAGAGTGCTGAGGCGCTGAACGCCATCAACAACTTCCCACGTTGCGTCCGAATTGGTGGCCATATATAAACTTGGCACAGGAATGCCGAGGAAGACACTTTCGATTAATTCGGAC
>DATDNN010000264.1:0-5456 GCA_036518255.1 Allosphingosinicella sp.
TACGCGTCTCGGTATCGGCATCGCCGATGCAGCCGCCCAGGCGATGATGGCGGGCTGGCTGATCGGAATGTTCGTCTTGGGGGTGATGGCAGGATCCTATGCTGGATTCCGGGCTGGACCGCGTCGACCGGCCGCCATTCTCCTGCTCGTGGCTTTTCTACTGACTTGCGCCGCGCTGCTCGGTGGCTTCGGCTACGTTGGCGCTGCCGTCACCTTCCTCGCTCTCGCTATGGGTGCCGAAAACGCCACATTCGAGCGGAATGGAGAGGTGAGTGTCGGACTTACCTACATGACTGGCGCTCTTGTGAAGCTTGGTCAGCGGCTGACCCTGGCACTGCTGGGCGGAAACCGCTGGGAGTGGGTGCCATATGCCGGGCTCTGGCTTGGACTCGTCATGGGCGCGGTTGGAGGGGCGTCAGCGGCCTCTCGCATCGGTTTGGATAGTCTCTGGCCTGCGGCCGTCTTCGCTGCGTTGCTGGCCCTGGCGGCAGGGCGGATCGCGGAAACCCGTGGCACGGAAAACGCACCCCCCAACTAGCGCCCGCCATTCAATATCCTATGATGGGGCATGCACCCGGTCCGCAACATCGTCATCCTCACGGGCGCCGGCATTTCGGCCGAGAGCGGTGTCGCCACTTTTCGCGGGCCCGATGGCCTTTGGGAAGGGCATAGGGTCGAGGACGTTGCGACGCCCGAAGCCTTCGCCCGCGATCCGGACCTCGTCCAGACCTTCTACGATCAGCGGCGGGCCAAGCTGGCGACGGTGGAGCCCAATGCCGCGCATCATGCGCTGGCGCGGCTCGACGCCGAATGGCCGGGCGAGCTCCTGATCGTCACGCAGAATGTCGACGATCTTCACGAGCGTGCGGGGGCAAAGCGCCTGCTTCACATGCACGGCGAACTCAAATCCGCCTGGTGCCTTGCCTGCAGGGAACGATCGCGATGGGAAGGGGATCTGGTCTCCGGCCCGGCCTGTCCCGCCTGCGGCGTTGCGGGTAGGCTCCGGCCCGATATCGTCTGGTTCGGCGAAATGCCCTATAATATGGAGTGGATCGAACGGGCGCTCCATAAGGCGGATCTCTTCGTCAGCATCGGCACATCGGGCGCCGTCTACCCCGCCGCCGGCTTCGTTCAGACCGCCCGCTACCTCGGCGCCCATACGCTCGAGATGAACCTGGAGCCGAGCCAGGGCAGCATCTTCTTCCACGAAAGCCGCATCGGGAGGGCAGGGGAACTGGTGCCGGGGTGGGTGGAGGAGATGCTAAGCGCTTCCTACTGATCGCAGGCACACCGTCATGCTGAACTTGTTTCAGCATCCATTCCGGTGACCTCGCAAATGCTCAGAAATGGACCCTGAAACAAGTTCAGGGTGACGAATCTTTGTCAACAGGAGGGCCCTACGGCGCTATTCTACCCAATCCAATCCGATTTCCCGGTAAAGCCCCCGATCCTCCTCCCACTTCGGATTGACCTTTACGTGCAGGAAGAGGTGGACCTTGCGGCCGAGTAGTTCTGAAAGCTCCTTCCGCGCCGCTTCGCCGATCTCGCGGATGCGGGTGCCGCGTTTGCCGAGTACGATGGCCTTCTGACTGTCGCGCCCGACGAGGATCTGCTGGTGGATGGCGACGGAGCCGTCCTTCCTCTCCTCATATTTCTCCGTCTCGATCGCGCTTTCATGGGGCAGTTCGGCGTGGAGCTGGTGATAGAGCTGCTCGCGCGTCACCTCGGCGGCGAGCATGCGGTCGGTGGCGTCCGACACCTGATCTTCCGGGAAGTGCCACGGCCCCTCCGGCATGCGGGCGGCCAGCGCCTTCTTGAGATCGGCGACGCCGTCGCCGGTCGTCGCGGAGACCATGAAGATCTCCTCGAAATCCAGCCGCTCGTGGAGCTGCGCGGTCAGGGTCAGCAATTGCTCCTTCGGCGTCACGTCGACCTTGTTGAGGATGAGGACTTTGGGCTCCTTCCGCTGCTTCAGCGTGTCGATCATCTCCTCGATCCGGCGCGAAAAGCCGGTCTTCGCATCGACCACCAGGGCGATAAGGTCCGCATCCTGCGCGCCACCCCAGGCCGCCGCGACCATCGCGCGGTCGAGCCTGCGCTTCGGCTCGAAGATACCCGGCGTGTCCATCAGCAGGATCTGCGCCTCGCCCTCGATGGCAATGCCCATCAGCCGCACGCGCGTCGTCTGCGCCTTGGGGCTCACGATCGCGACCTTCTGGCCCACCAGCGCGTTGACCAAAGTCGACTTACCCGCATTGGGCGCGCCTACAACGGCGACAAGGCCGCAACTCTCACTCAACTTACCTTCTCCAACAACGCCTTGGCTGCGGCCGTTTCCGCTTCCTGCTTGCTCGTCCCTTCGGCCTGCGCTTCGCCGACACCCTTGATCGCGACTTCGACGATGAACTTGGGCGCGTGGTGCGCGCCGCTGCGGCCCTTCACTTCGTAGACGGGCGGGCGCTTATTGTTGGCGGCGGCCCATTCCTGGAGCGCGGACTTGGGATGTTTCGGGGCCTTGCCATGGCCGGTCGCGCGGCCGTGCCACGCCTTGCGGACGAAGCCTGCGGCAAGGTCCAATCCGCCTTCGAGGTAGAGCGCGCCGATCAGAGCCTCGACGATATCGCCCAGCACATTGTCGCTATCCGACGCTCCGTCCTCGCGCGCCTGCTTGCCGAGGATCGCCTGTCCGCCCACGCCAATCTCGCGGGCAATCTCCGCGCAGGTCTCGCGCGAGACGAGCACGTTGAAGCGGCGCGACAGGACGCCCTCCGGCTCGCTGGGGAACAGCGCGTAGATCCAGTCCGCGACGATCAGGCCGAGCACCCGGTCCCCTAAGAATTCCAGCCGCTCATAATGGTCGCCGCCGCGGCTCGCATGGGTGAGGGCGCGGATGAACAGGGCCGGGTCGCGCGGGCGGTGTCCCGTCACCTGTTCCACCCATTGCTGCACTACCCCGCTCATTGATACGTCTCGCCGATGCGGTTCCAGCGCGCGGCGCTCACCCAGGTCCAGGGCTTCAGCCACTGCGCCGATCCGTCGGTCGAGAAGAAGGTGATGAGCGCGCGGCCGATCAGATTTTCTTCCGGCAGCATACCGACGCCGCCCGCCGCCACCGGGAAGCGGCTGTCGAGGCTGTCGTCGCGATTGTCGCCCATCATGAAATAATGGCCTTCGGGTACCATGAAGACTTCGGTATTGTCGGCGGGGCTGTCGGCCTGATCGATCACCTCGTAACTTCTGCCGCCGGGCAGGGTTTCCCGGTAGCGCGGATAAGCGCAGAGGCGCTGACCGTCTTTCCCTGTCACCTCGCGCTTGCGGCTGGGATCGACGAAGCGGCACGGGCTGTTCGGCGTTTCCGGCATCAGGAAATCGCCGATCCGCGTCTTGGGCACGGCCTCGCCGTTCAGATAGAGAACGCCCTCGCGCACCTGCACCATGTCGCCGGGCAGGCCGATCAGGCGCTTCACATAATCCTGGTCGCTGCCCGGATAGCGGAACACGATCACGTCCCCGCGCTCCGCCTCGCGATCCAGGAAGCGGCCGTCGAAGGACATGACGCCGAAGGGAAAGCTGTAGCGGGAATAGCCGTAGGGCCATTTGGCGACGAACAGATAGTCGCCGATCATCATGCGCGGCAGCATCGATCCCGAAGGAATGCTGAACGCGGCGATGAAGAAGCTGCGCAACAGCACGGCGATGACGAAGAGCAGCAGCAGGAAGCGGATGGATTCTGCGACACCCTCTCTCTTCCGGACAGGCGCTGGCGCTTTGGGTGCGGCGATGTCGCGATCTTCCATAGCTGCGCTTTCGCTTGGGGAGAGGGGCGGGTCAAGATGAAAGCCTTGGCTCCCGCAAGGCCCCTTCCCTCGGTAGGGAGGGGTTGGGAAGGAATGATGTTTCCGGAAGGATCGTGTTTTACGTCGTAGATCACCCCCACCCAAACCCTCCCCCATCAAGGGGGAGGGCTTTTGCGCCTTAACGCCTGTTCATTCCGCTCCGTCCTTCCTAGATAGGCCGCGAACCACAAGGGAGACGAGGCGATGGGTAGCGCATGGACGGCGGTGGAACGGGCCGGAACGGCGAGGCTCACCGATCTCTTCGCCGGCGAGCCCGATCGTCTCGCCCGCCTCACCGTCGAAGAGAGCGGCATCCGTTTCGATTTTTCGAAGACGCACCTTAGCGCCGATCTGCTCGCGGCTTTCTCCACGCTTGCCCAAGAGTGCGATCTCTCCGGCGCGCGCGACGCGCTCTTTTCGGGCGAGAAGGTGAACGTCACGGAGGGGAGGGCGGCCGAGCATCCCGCCGAACGCGGCCACGGCGCGCCCGAAAGCGTCGAGCGCGCCCAGGCCTTCCACGCCCGCATGCGCAGCCTTGTCGATGCCATAGAGGCGGGTGCTTTCGGCCCGGTCCGCCACATTCTCCACATCGGTATCGGCGGATCGGCGCTCGGCCCCGATTTCCTAGTGGATGCGCTCGGCCGCGACGAGAATCGCTACGATGTGGCGGTGGTGTCGAACGTCGACGGCGCCGCACTGGAAGAGGCGCTGGCCCGTTTCGATCCCACCGCGACCCTGATCGTCGTTGCGTCGAAGACGTTCACGACCAGCGAGACGATGCTGAACGCCCGCTCGGCGCTCGCCTGGCTTGAGGAGCATGGCGTCGCCGATCCCTATGGCCGGATGATCGCGCTCACCGCCCATCCCGAAAAGGCGATGGAGTTCGGTGTGGACGAGACCCGTATTCTGCCCTTCGCCGCGACGGTGGGCGGACGCTATTCGCTCTGGTCCTCGATCGGCTTTCCCGCCGCGCTTGCCCTCGGCTGGGACGCATTCGAAAGCCTGCTCGAAGGCGCGTCCGCCATGGACCGCCATTTCCGCACCGCGCCGCTCCTTGAGAACGCGCCCGTGCTCGCGGCCTTCATCGACCGTTATTACGCCAATGTCCGCGGCGCGCAGACCCGCGCCGTCTTTGCTTATGACGAGCGGCTCCGTCTCCTCCCGCCCTATCTCCAGCAGCTGGAAATGGAATCGAACGGCAAGAGCGTGACCGTGGACGGCCAGCCGGTCGGCCGCGCCACCAGCCAGATCACCTGGGGCGGCGTCGGCACCGACGCGCAGCATGCCGTGTTCCAGCTCCTCCACCAGGGCACCCATCTCGTGCCGGTCGAGTTCGTCGCCGCCATCGCGCCCGAACATGGGCTGGAGTTCGACCATCACCGCCAGTTGCTCATCAACTGCTTTGCGCAAGGGGCGGCGCTGATGTCGGGCAAGAAGTCCGACGATCCGGCGCGCTCCTATCCGGGCAATCGGCCCTCTACGACGATCCTCCTCGACAGCGTCGATGCGCGGATCCTTGGCGCGCTTATCGCCTTTTACGAGCATCGCACCTTCGTGAACGCCGTGCTTCTCGGCATCAACGCGTTCGACCAGTTCGGCGTCGAACTCGGCAAGGAAATG
>DATDNN010000265.1:0-11720 GCA_036518255.1 Allosphingosinicella sp.
GATGAGCCTGCCGCCCCAGGCGACCTGGTCGTGACAGACGGGACGCTCATCGACATTCCTGCGGGTCACGTAGGGGCCGTCGTCACCTTTCTCGAAATGACGGAGCGTCCCCGTCCCCGACCTATGCCCGATTCCCCGTTCCGGCTGCAGAAGTGGGAACGGCCCGATCCGGACAAATATCGCATATTGTTCCGCCGCGTCGGCGGACGATGGCTGTGGTTCTCACGCCTGGCGATGAGCGATGCGACGCTATGCGCAAACATCTGCGAAGTCCATGCGGTCGTGGACGCACGCGGCATCGAAGTGGGCATGATCGAGCTCGATTTCGCGCAGTCGGACACCTGCCTGATCCGCTTCCTCGGCCTCGTGCCGGAACTTGCGGGCAAGGGGCACGGCAAATGGCTGTTCGCCCAAGTGATGGCGCTCGCCTGGCGGCAGGGGGTGGAACGGGTGACCGTCAACACCTGCACGCTCGACCATCCGGCGGCGCTGTCGGCCTATATACGTGCCGGATTCCGCGCCGTCCGCCGCGCGTTCGAAAGCTTCCCCGACCCGCGCCTCATCGGCCTGCTGCCAAGGGACGTCGCGCCTCAAATCCCGCTGGTCGAACCGCCCGCCAGTTGAACGTAGATCCGCGCGATTAGGACATTCATATAGATGGCGAGTAGCGCGTTCAGCACGCCGTCGATAATCAGTGTCAGCACATAGCTGATGCTGCCCGGCTCCGGCGCCCCCAAAAGCAATGCGAGGACGGTTCCAAGCGCCAGGGACACCGCCAGCAGCGCTACGGCAGCGGCAATGGCGAAGGCCGTCATCGACCAGATGAGTTTGTTGAAATGCCCCGCCGTCAGTCGCCAGCTTCGCTGAAGAATGGCAACGGCGCCGGCAGGCTCGGCCGCGGCGATCGGTGTGACAAGCAGGAAGCGCACCCAGACGAAGGTCAACAGCGCCAAAAAGACCAGCGCCATAAGGAGTGTCGTCATGCGTTGATCGAGGCCTAAAACGCCAATGATCAGGGTAAGCGGCACCAGGACGATGAAGGAAGCCAATGTCAAAAGCACGACCGCCCCAACCAGTGGAAGAAGCCTGCGCATGCCATGGCCGATCGCATCCCGCACCGACTGGGACGGAACGATGGCGAGACGGCTGATCGCGACCGATCCCAGCATCGTGACGACCGCCAGGGGTAGGATGAAGAGCATCCAGGCACCCGGTTCCGGCGTCTTGCCCGCCTCAACCTGCGGCACGGAAAATTGAAACAGGATGGCGGGTATGGCGAGAAACGCCAGCGCGATCGGGAACAGCAATCCCGCCTCCCGCTTCACGAAGGCCGTGGTCTCGTTCCACGCCATGGAGATCGAAAGCGGTGTCATAAGGCGAAACTCCCCTGTTGCTGAAGGATGGATAGCGCCAATGCTTTCGGTGGTGCAATCATCCTTCTTGCGCAGGGCGGCGGGCCGCGCCACATCGCGGACAATGAACGGCGCCGACGCAATCGAGTGGCGGGTCACACCCGGCCCCACCCCTTATCCAGACGCTCTGGCCGAAATGGAGCAGCGGCAGGCCGCGATCCTTGACGGCGAGGCGCCCGAACTCGTCTGGCTGCTCGAACATCCGCCGCTTTATACCGCAGGCACCAGCGCGGATCCGGCCGAATTGTTCAATCCGGAAGGATTTCCCGTCTATGAGGCGGGGCGCGGCGGGCGTTATACCTATCATGGCCCCGGCCAGCGGGTGGGCTATGTGCTGCTCGACCTCAACCGGCGGGGCAAGGACGTGCGTCATTTCGTCCATTCTCTGGAGGGATGGCTGATCGGCACCCTCGCGCGGATCGGGGTGGAGGCAAGGCGCGCGCCCGGCCGCATCGGCATCTGGGTGGATATGGCCGGAACCGAGGCCAAGGTCGGCGCGATCGGCGTGCGGGTGCGCCGTTGGGTGACGATGCACGGCTTTTCGATCAACGCCGATCCGGAACTTTCTCACTTTTCAGGCATAGTGCCCTGCGGGATCGCCGAATTTCCGGTGACCAGCCTTCGTGCGCTTGGAGTATCGGACAGCCAGAACCGTTTCGATGCAGCACTGAAGACAGGCTTTCCCGCTTTCCTATCCGGGCTTTCCGAAAACAATCAGAAGGCTTGAGGGCCCTTTCCTTTCCGTTTATTGAGAGCATTGATTTGGCAAAAGGGGCCTACCCGACCAAATCATCTAACGAGGGAGTTATTTAAATGCGTGCACTTCTTTCGAAGGTAATGACCGGTTCGATGGTTGCCGGTGCGGCCCTGCTCGTCACGGCCTGCGGCGGCAACAAGGACGAAGCCGCCAACAACACGGCGATGACCGAAATGGGCGCCAACGACATGACCATGGACATGGGCAATGACGTGACCGCCGTCGACGCCGGCACCAACATGGCTGGCAACATGTCGACCGACATGACGATGAACGCTAACACGTCGTCGACCACCACCAACACGACGACCACCACCAACACCACCGACGCGGACATGACCAACGGCATGTAAGCGCTCCGGCGGTTTGTTTATGGAAAAGGCCGCGCCGGCGACGGAGCGGCCTTTTCTTTTGCCGATCAATCTCTTGTCGCGGAAAATCGGCCGTTTCGCCGTGCGGGATGCTTGGAATATCGGGCAAGCTCCATTAAGCATGATTCCGGCCGCGCAGGGGTAGCGCAGCGGCGGCTTTCTTGGAGGATGTGGAATGGCGTATCGACCTGTACGAGCATGGATTGCGGCGGCGGCTTTCGCGGCGGCGGCAATGCCGGGAACGGCCTCGGCCCAGCTGTTCTTCAAGGATCCCGATTTCAAGCCCGGCCCGATCAGCGCGGCCGATCCTCTGGTTGGCCTCCCCCTGCCCGGCGCCACGCCCGCGGAGCAGGAGGCCAATCTCGTCTGGAACCTGCGCGCGGGTCTCAACGTCGCGGCGCTCCAGTGCCAGTTCTCGCCCTATCTGCGCGCCGTCGACAATTATAACGACATCCTCGCCCATCATTCGAAGGAACTGATGGCGGCATACAACGCGGTCGGCGGCTATTTCAAACGGGTGAACGGCCCCAAGCTCGGCCAGAAGCTGTTCGACGATTATTCCACTATTACCTACAACAATTTCTCGACGCTCCACGCGCAGCTGGGTTTCTGCCAGAAGGCCTCCGAAATCGCCAAAGACGCGCTCGCCCGGCCAAAGGGCCAGTTCCACCTCACCGCTGAAACGCGCATGCGGGAACTCCGCAACAGCCTCGTCCCGATGGGCGGGGAGCGGATGCTGCAATATAATCCGTGGACCCTCGTCCACCAGCTCGTCCTGCCGACCTTCGACCCCAAATGCTATGACAAGAAGGACCGGCTGAAGAAGAAGTGTAACGGCCAGACGGTCGTCGTATAACTTGCTCGTTACGCGCCTGCGGAGGCAGGAGCGCAGCGGTGCCGGGCTCGTAAATCAGCCTCCTGCTTCGCAGGAGCATGCGTTTCAGGGCAGGCCCAGCAATTTGTGGGTCTGTAGCGACAGCCGCCAGCGGGGATGATCCATGACGAAGCGGATGGCTTCGGCGAGAGATGCTTCCCTGTCCGCGCCATCCTTCGGCTGGATCAGGAAATGATCGAAGGCCCAGCCTTCCATTGCGGCCGGATCGACGCCTTCCTGAGGCCAGACCAGCTTCAGCTCATTGCCGTGCCTTTGCACCACCGCATTCGCGCCCTTGGGGCTCACACAGATCCAGTCGAGCCCCGGCGGTGCGACCTGGGTGCCGTTGGTCTCCACCGCGATTTCGAAGCCGCGCGCGTGAAGGGCCGTGATCAGGGCCTCGTCCACCTGGAGAAGCGGCTCGCCGCCCGTCAGGACAACATAAGGCCGCTCTCCTTCGCCCCATAGCTCAGCGACCTTGCCGACAAGGGCATCCGCCTCGTAACGGCCGCCATTCTCGCCATCCATCCCCACGAAATCGGTGTCGCAGAAGGTGCATGCGGCGTCCGCGCGATCCGCCTCGCGCCCGGTCCAGAGGTTGCAGCCGGCAAAGCGCAGGAAAACGGCGCGGCGCCCCGCCTGGGCGCCCTCGCCCTGCAGGGTTAGGAAGATTTCCTTGACCGCGTAGCTCACGGCTGGCCGGCGTAGCGGGTGGGATCGGGGAGCCCCGCTTCCTCGAACCCCTTGGCGCGCAGGCGGCAGCTGTCGCAATAGCCGCAGTGAAGGCCCTCGGGCGTAGGATCGTAACAGGACCAGCTGAGCCCCACATCGAGGCCGAGCCGCGCGGCTTCGGCGGCGATATCGGCCTTCGTCATGTGGAGCAGCGGCGCTTCGACATGGAAGCTGTCGCCTTCGATCCCCGCCTTGGTGGCGATATTGGCGAGCCGTTCGAACTGATTGATGAAGTCCGGGCGGCAATCGGGATAGCCCGAATAATCGAGCGCGTTGACGCCGATATACATCCGGCGGGCGCCAGCCGCTTCCGCCCAGCCAAGGGAAAGCGAAAGGAAGATGGTATTCCGCGCGGGCACATAGGTGACGGGTACTTCATTCTCCGCCACGCCCGTTTTCGGCACGTCGATATCGGCGGTGAGGGCCGATCCGCCGAAGCCGGTGAGATCCAGCGGCAGGACGATGTGCCGTTCGACGCCCAGCGCGTCCGCGATCCGGCGCGCGGCATCGATCTCGATGCGGTGGCGCTGGTTGTAGTCGACGGTGAGCGCGAGCAGGCGGTAGCCGTCCGCCTTTGCCCGGCCGGCCGCGACCATCGAGTCGAGCCCGCCCGAAAGCAGCACTACCGCGAGAGGAGATTGGCTGGTCATTCCCGCGCCGCTAGGCCCGTTGCCATGCGAGCGCAAGAGGCACGCAAAAGTCGGGCCGTCCCGTTATGGCGACGGCCCAGTTTCGAGCCTTCACAGCTCCAACAAGGGAAGAAAAGCGTGCCCATTCCGGCACAATTTCTTTCTAGCAAAAGGTTGTTAAACCGCGCCTTAACGGCAGCTGCCGGCGTGACGCGCCTCGGCGCGGACCGCATAGGGCAGGCCATCGATTATGCCCTGGGTATCGACCTGGGCCAGACGCGGCGTTTCGACGCGAAGGGCGGTGCGCCCCGATCCGTTGCCGCAATCGAAGGTGACGGTCGCCTCTTTCGCCTCGCTCCTCACCACCGTCCAGGCGCATTGCGCGCTGCCATGGCGCAGCTGCATCAGCACCCGGCGATCACCGAGACAGATGGAGCGGACGGCGCCCGTATCGAGATCCCGTATCTGCCAGCGCCCCGCCTCAAGCGCGGACAGCGCAGGAAGGGCGGGCGTGGCGGTCACGGCGGGCGCGGCGGCGAACAGACCGACGGCGCCCACCGCCAGAAACGGCAGCAGCTGCAAGGCGGCTTTCCGCATCACGCCTCGAGATCCGTCAGCTTGATCGGAAAGGCGCGCGAACAGAATTCGCAATCCACGCTGATGAAGCCGTCATCGTCGACCATGTCCCGTTTCTCCTCCGTTCCAAAACGGCCGAGAACGCTTTTTATATAGTCGACGCTGCACCGGCAGCCCTTGGAAAGCGCCAGGGCCGAGGTGACGCGCACCTCCTCTTCCTCGTGGAACAGGCGCCAAAGCAGGGTTTCGAGCGGAAGATCGGCGTCGAACAACTCGTTCGCCTTGATCGTATCGCCAAGCACGCGAACATGTTCCCATTCCGGATGATCAAGGCGCGTGTGGAGACGCTCCCGCCCCTCCTCGCCTTCCGGCAAGTGCTGGATCAGGATGCCGCCCGCGATATGGCCGGTATCATCGACGGCCAGGCGAACGAGACTCGGTATCTGCTCGGACTGGCTGAAATAGCTTTCCGCCGCTTCGGCGAGAGAAGCGCCTTCGAGCGGCACGATGCCCTGATAGCGTTCCTTCGTCGCCGCCTGGTCGAAGGTGATGGCGAGATAGCCCTCGCCGAACAGCGCATCGAGGTGCGGAATGGCGGCTTCGGCCGCAAGCCGTTCCTTGTCGAAGCGCACATAGCCCCGCAGCTCGCCGCCCTTATAGTCGCATACGAGCAGATCGACGATGCCGCCCTTCGTCTGTGCCTGAAGCGTAAGCTGCCCGCCCGCATCCTTCAGCATCGCGCCGAGGAGCCCTGCGAGCACCAGCGCTTCGGACAGGATGCGCGCGATCGGCGCCGGATAATCGTGGGCAGACAGAATCTCGTCCAGCACCGGGCCGAGCCGCACGAGGCGGCCGCGCGCATGGCGGACAGGGATGGTGAAGCCGACCGCCTGATCCAGTTGGGCCGCTTCGGGATGTTCGTTCTCGATGGTCATCGGCACCATTTAGTGTGCATGTGCGAAGATTTCAGCCCCACCGGACTTTGCCGTCCGGAATCGGGCCGATTACGCAGGTTTGCACGTAAGGCGTCATGCCGGATCAAGTCCGGCATGACGGCGAAGGGCGTCAGGCGGCTGCCTGCGCCACCTCATATTGGCGAGCGGCGTCGGACAGGCGCTCGACGAATTCGGCGATATGCGCTTCCTCGATGACGAGCGGCGGCAGGATGCGCATCACATTGTCGCCCGCGGACACGGTGAGCAGGCCGTGATCGCGCAAATAGGTGACGAAAGCCCGGCTGTCGGTCTTCATCTTGATGCCGAGCATCAGGCCGAGCCCGCGGACGCTTTCGAACAGGTGATCGTGATTGGGAATCATCTGTTCCAGCGCGCCGCGCAGCCGTTCGCCCATCTGCGTGACATGATCCAGAAATTCGGGCGTGTTGACGACATCGAGCACCGCCTGTCCTGCGGCACACGCGAGCGGATTGCCGCCATAGGTTGAGCCGTGTGTGCCGATCACCATGCCGGCCGCCGCCTTTTCGGTGGCGAGGCAGGCCCCCATGGGGAAGCCGCCGCCAATCCCCTTGGCCGAAGCCAGGATATCGGGCTCCACGCCATAATGTTCATAGGCGAAGAGCTTGCCCGTGCGGGCATAACCGCACTGCACTTCGTCGAACACCAGCATCAGATCGTTTTCGTCGCAGGCCTTGCGCAGGCCCTTGATGAATTCGGGGCTTGCCGGGCGGATGCCGCCTTCGCCCTGCACCGGTTCCAGCAGGAAACCGGCCGTATGTTCGTCGATGGCCGCCAGCGCTTCTTCCAGATTGTCGAATTCGACCACCTTGAAGCCCGGCAGCAGCGGCGCGAAGCCGTCGCGCAGCTTTTCCTGATTGGTTGCGCTGATCGTCGCCATCGTCCGGCCGTGGAAGGCGTTGGAGAAGGTGATCAGATCATGCTTGTGCGGATTACCCTTGGCATGATGGTAGCGGCGCGCCGTCTTGATCGCGCATTCCACCGCCTCGGCGCCCGAATTGGTGAAGAAGACGGTATCGGCGAAGGTCGTGTCGACCAGCCGCTGGGCCAGCGCCTCGCCCTGCGGACTGCCGTAGAGGTTCGACACGTGGATGAGGGTCGCGGCCTGTTCCTGGATCGCCTTGGTGAGGTGCGGATGGCCGTGGCCCAGGAGGTTGACGGCGATGCCGCTGGCGAAATCGAGATATTTCTCGCCCTGTTCCCCATAAAGATAGACACCCTCGCCGCGCACCGGCCGCACCGGCGAGCGCGGATAGACGGGCATGAGCGGGGTGATGGCCATGGGAAAATCCTCTCGTAAGCTATGAGCGAAAAAGGCGACCTTGACGGTCGCCTCCAACGCCTGCCGTTATAGGATTTTCGGCCCTCCTCCGTCAATCGCGGAGGGACGGGCCAAAAAGGGGGCGGGCGGCCCCGAAGGCCGCCCGCCCTTCCCCGTCAACCGCGCCAACCGTCGCGGTCGCGGCGCTCGAAGCGCAAATCCTGACGCAGGGCCTGCACGCGTCGCTCGAGATCGACATACTCACCGCGGGTAAGGCCGTTACGGGCATAGCGATCCTGCAGCCGGTCGATCTGATCGGCACGGCGGATAAGGCCGTTAGCCTCCCGATGCGAAATCCGGCCGCGATTTTCGGCCTGACGCACGCGCTGCACGATATTGTCGAGTTGCCGTTCGATGCTACCGCCCTGATGATAAAAGTGGCCCGGCGCGGCCGAGGCGGGCATGGCGACAGCCGCGGTGGACAGGGCCAGAACCGAAAGAAGAACCTTACGCATAACTCTTACTCCTTGCCTTCGAGAGACAGGAGCATGTCTAGCGATTCGCGGATTTTGGGTGCCTGAACGGCACTGTAAGGCTCGGTTCAGCCGCGTAACGGGTTTGCGGCGGATTGTATCACGATGTCGCGGGGGGACCGATACTAGTTCTTCAACTTCCAGCCGCTCTTGAGCAGACTGTAGCAGGCGGCCCAAAGGACGAGATTGATGCCGAGGATCAGCAAGCCGCCGAACAGGACGGGCGAGTCCGCTTCCTTGAGGAACCCGTAACGGAAGCCGGAGATCACGTAGAAGAAGGGATTGGCGTGGCTGATCGCCTGGAAGGTCGGCGCCAGACTTTCGATCGAATAGAAAGTGCCCGACAAGAGCGACAGCGGCGCCACCACAAAATTGGTGACGGCGGCGGCATGATCGAACTTTTCCGCCCAGATCGAGGTGAGAACGCCAAGGAAGCCCAGCATCGCGGCACCCATGATGCCGAACCACAGGATGGCGCCGATATGCCGGGGCGCGACATGGACGCCGGGCCAGAGCAGCATCGCGATCCAGACCGCGAAGCCGACGAGGATGGCCCTGGTGACGGCCGCGCCGATCAGGGCCGCGATCAGCTCGCCTACCGACAAGGGCGGCATCAGATAGTCGATGATCGTGCCCTGGATCTTGCCGACGAGGAGCGAGAAGCTGGAATTGGCGAAGGCATTTTGCAGCATGCCCATGACGATAAGGCCGGGCGCGATGAAATCGGCGAAGGGAACGCCCATCACTTCGCGGCCCGCGCGGCCCAATGCGACCGTGAAAATAGCGAGAAAAAGGAGGGTTGTGACCGCCGGCGCCCAGATCGTCTGCAGCTGCACCTTGAAGAAACGCCTCACCTCCTTCAAATAGAGGGTCTTGAGGCCGCCCCAGTTCACGTTCCGGATGACAGGAACGCCGGGGGGTGCCTTGACCCAATTCGAAGGCTGGTCGTTCATCGCGCCGTCGCTACAAGCAGACGTGACGAACCGCAAGCCTGATGCCGACTGAAGGATATTGAATGTCTTGGACCGATGAACGGATCGATCGCCTGAAGGAGCTCTGGTCGAAGGGCATGACGGCGAGCCAGATCGCGGAAGAACTGGGCGGCGTGTCCCGCAACGCCGTGATCGGCAAGGCCCACCGCCTCGGCCTTCAGTCGCGCCCCTCGCCGGTCAAAGCGAACGAGCCCGCCGCGAAGAAGGCCCCGAAGCCCGCGGCCCCGGTCGAAGCCAAGGCACCGGCTGCGGCCCCCGCGCCGAAGCCGAAAGCGGCCGAGCCTGCGCCGAAGCCCATCGCTGCCGCGCCCCAGCCCGCGCAAAACGCGGCGCCGGCCAAGACGCAGGAGCCGATCATCCGCTCCATCGGACCGGGGGGCTTCATCCGTCAGACGCCGAGCGAACAGCAGGCGCCGATCCCGCCCGCGCCGCCGCGCCGCCTGGTGCCCGCCAAGCCAAGTGCCGAGGTCGCCGACAAGACGAGCCTTCTCGATCTCAACGAGAAGATCTGCAAATGGCCGCTCGGCCATCCGGGCGAGCCGGATTTCCATTTCTGCGGCGCTCCGGCCAATCCGGGCTTCCCTTATTGCGTCGAACATTGCGGTGTCGCCTATCAGGCCCAGATGCCGCGCCGCGACCGGCGCCCGCCGCCGCCGCTTCCCTACGGAGGGCCGCGCGTCCGCTGAAAATCGGCGGAACGCCTTGGCTTTACGGCCGTTTAACGACCATCTGACGCGGGGGCATTACGCCCCTGCTTTCGCATATCCAGGGAGCTTTCTGTCGAGCGATGTCGCGCGAGGAAGAGGATTATTATCAGCGCAGGGCCGAAGCGGAGATCGCCTTGGCTCAGAAGGCGGTGAGCAGCGGCGCGGTTCAGGCCCATTATGACATGGCGACAGCCTATCTCGATCGCATATATGGCGAGACGGAAGAGGAAGGGCGCCCCGATCCGGCCGTCAATTAAGAAACCGAATTGTTGTACCTACGCCCTGCGCGGTCCGCCGGTAAGCAACAGACCTATCAGGAAGCCGAGAACGAAGGGCAGCATGGAAATCTCCGGCTGCGCTCAGGCGCGCCGCAGGGCGGGTACCTGGCCTTCCCTGCCCTCGAAAGGCGTGTAGGGCAGCTCTCCGATCCGGCTCCACCAGCGCGGCATTCCGCGGGCAGGGCGTGACCATCTGGACAGCGCTACAGGCGTCCAGCCTTGGCTTTCACCCTGGAAAATGATCGGACGATTCGTCATGCAGCGCCTGTTGCAAGAGGCCGCTTGCCCGAACAATTGCCTTTCTACGAACACCCCGGCTTTGCACGACGAACGCGCTGGTCTTATAGATAAGCGCCATGACTGACCTGTTCGCGTCGCCCTCCTCCGCCACGTCCGAAAATTACGATGCGTCCGCTATCGAAGTGCTGGAGGGGCTGGAGCCCGTCCGCCGCCGTCCCGGCATGTATATCGGCGGCACGGACGAGCGCGCCTTCCACCATCTCGCTGCTGAAGTCATCGACAACAGCATGGACGAGGCGGTTGCGGGCCATGCGACGCGGATCGAGGTGACGCTGGAGCCCGGCAATCGCCTCACCGTCGCCGACAATGGACGCGGCATCCCGATCGATCCGCACCCCAAATATCCTGGCAAGTCGGCGCTGGAGGTGATCCTCACCACCCTCCATTCGGGCGGCAAGTTCAGCGATAAGGCCTATGCGACCTCGGGCGGTCTTCACGGCGTCGGCGTCAGCGTGGTGAATGCTCTCTCGACCGAGACGGTGATCGAAGTCGCGCGGAATAAGAAGGTCTATCGCCAGACCTTTTCCAAGGGGCATCCGACGAGCGGCCTTGAGGAAGTCGGCCAGACGCAGAACCGGCGGGGCACGACCACCACCTTCACGCCCGACCCCGAGATTTTCGGCGAAGGCGCGAAGTTCAAGCCCGCCCGGCTTTACCGCCTCGCCCGATCCAAGGCCTATCTGTTCGCGGGCGTCGAGATACGCTGGAAGTGCGATCCCTCGCTCCTCGACGGCAACGACATTCCCGCCGAAGCCGTTTTCCAGTTCCCCGGCGGTCTTGCCGATCATCTGAAGGAACAGATCGGGGAACGGAACTGCGCGACCAACGAATTCTTCTCCGGCCGGCAGGAGTTTCCGGACAGCCAGGGCTCGGTGGAATGGGCCGTCGCCTGGCCTTTGTGGAGCGAGGGCGGCTCCTCTTATTATTGCAACACCATCCCGACGCCCGACGGCGGCACCCATGAACAGGGCATACGCGCGGCGCTGACCCGGGGCATTCGTGCCTTCGGCGAGCTTGTCGGGCAGAAGAAGGCGAAGGACATCCAGGCCGACGACATCGTCTCGGGCGCGGAGATCATGCTGTCGGTCTTCATCCGCGATCCGCAATTCCAGAGCCAGACCAAGGATCGCCTGACCAGCCCGGATGCGGCCCGCCTCGTCGAAGCCGCGATCCGCGACCATTTCGACCATTATCTGACCGACAATATGGATCGCGGCCGCGCCCTGCTCGGCTTCGTCCTCGACAAGATGGACGAGCGGCTGAAGCGCAAGGCCGAGCGGGAGATCAAGCGCAAGACCGCAACGTCATCCCGCAAGCTGCGCCT
>DATDNN010000266.1:0-6115 GCA_036518255.1 Allosphingosinicella sp.
ACCGGATCGACCAGGTTTCCGGCCCGCACGAAATAGGCGCCATCCAGGCGGTAATTGCCCGAAACCTGCAGGCTGAGGCCGCGCACTTCCGTTTCCGTGTAGAGGCCGATGCGTTCCACGCCGATCCGCACGCCGAACGCGTCGCTGGCGCTGTCGGCGGCGCGCTCGGCACCGGCCTGCCCGCCTTCGATGCTGTTTGCGGCGGCCTGCGAAGCGCTTATGAGGGCGACAGTCGATCCGAAAAACCGTAGGGAACGGGCGAGGCGTAACACTTCCATGCTCCATCTTGTGCTTTCGGGGAGCGGGAAGCCCGAATTGCCGGCAAAGGACCATGGCGGACGCCTGATGAAAAGCTGATGATGCCATGAACGAGCCTTTTTTCCGTCCCCGGCAGATCGAACTGGCCCTTGAACCCCCTTTCACGCTGGGCCGCATTCGGGTGTCGCCGGCCGCGCTCGAACTGCGGTGGGATGAGGGGAGCGAAGCACTGGAACCGCGCGTGATGCAGGTGCTGGTCGCATTGCATCGCCATGCGCCGGAATCGGTGAGCCGGGACGATCTGTCCCAGCTCTGCTGGGGCGGCCGCATCGTCGGCGACGATGCGCTCAATCGCGCAATCAGCCGCCTGCGCAAGGCGCTGGCCCCGGAGCCGGGCGCGATCGTCGATACGATCCCCAAAGTGGGTTATCGCCTCCGCCTCGATCCCGCCCGGACAGAAGCCAAGGTGCCTGCCAAATCGAAATCCGGCCGCATGTCTCGCGGCGCCCTGTGGGCTGGGCTGATTCCCGCGGCAGCGATAGTGGCCGCCGCTACGCTGCTGCTGGGAAGGGAGGATCCGGCCTGGACCGCCGAAACAATGCAGCCTTTGCCTCGCGGCGCGGCGGTCGAGACCTCGCCTGCCTTGTCCCCGGACGGCCGTTTCCTGGTCTATGCGAGCGCGCCGGAACCGGGCGCGCCCCGCGACCTCTACATGCGCGGCCTGGCCACGGGGGACAATGCCGCCCTGCGCCTCACCTCGACGGGCGAGGATGAAAGCTCTCCCGCCTGGTCTCCGGACGGATTGCAGCTCGCCTTCATCCGCCAAGTTCCGGGCCGCCCCTGCCAGATCGTGGTTGCCGCCGTGCCGCGCGGGACGGAGCGCATCGCCGGCCATTGCAGAAGCGGCGACAGCACCCTCAGCTGGCTTGACGATGGCAACATCATATTTTCGGATCAGCCCGATCCCGCCGCAGCCCGCCGGCTCTTCAGCCTCTCCGTCGCCAACGGCGCCGTCCGCCCGCTGACGAACCCGCCCGATGGCCTGAACGGCGACGGCAAACCCCGGGTATCGCCGGACGGCAGGCGCATCGCCTTCCGCCGTTCCGCGAGCCTCGGCAATGACGACATCTTCATCCTCGACGTGGCGAGCGGAGAGGAATGGCCGCTCACGTCCGGCGGGTGGAAAGCCTATGGCTTCACCTGGGCCGCGGATTCCCGAACCCTCTTCTTCACCTCGAACAGAAAGGGCGATTTCGGCCTGTGGTCGATCCCGGTGCGCAAGGGAGCGGAGCCCGCGCGGATCAGCCTTGGCCTCCTGCCCTTCGGGGATATCGCCACGGACCGGCAAGACCGGCTGGCGGCGGAACTGTCCACGACGCGCGCGAATCTCTTTGCCTTTGACGAGACGGGGAAGGGCGCGGCGCTCTCCCCCGCTACCGGAGTCGAGTGGGATCCCGACCTTACCCGCGACGGGCGCCTCGTTTATGCCTCCAATGCCAGCGGCACCAACGAAATCTGGATGAAGCCTGCCGGGGCGCCGCCGGTACGGCTCACTACGTTCGGCGGCAGCTATGTCTTCTCGCCTCGCTGGTCGCCGGACGGCCGCCGGATCGCGTTCGTGGGCGTCAAAGGCGGACGGACGGACATTTACGAAATGACTGCCGACGGGTCGCGCCTGCGCGCCATGACGGGGGACGGGGCCGCCAAATTGAGCATTTCATGGGCCGCGAACGGAGAGCTGCTCTATTCGGTGAAAGCGAAGGCGGATTGGGCGGTCGTGCAGCTCACTGCAGGAGGCCCGAAGCTCTTGCCCGGAAGCAGAGGCATATCGATTCTCCGCAAAAGCAGTGACGGCCGCCTTTTCGGGCGGCGGGCCGTGGGCGGAGACGTGCTGGAGTTCGATCGAAACCGGTTCGCCGCATTGCCGGTGCCGCTTCAGGTTTCCGACGCGGAAGGCTGGGCTGCCGGAACCCGCGGCATCTACTGGACGCAGGACGCGGGAACCACGCGCGCTTCCTTGCGGCTGACGGATTGGTCCGGGGTGAGCCGCCGGCTTTTCTCTCTTTCGCCTGCGCCCAAGACCGGTCTTGCCATCGGTGTCGACGGGAAGATCGTCGCCCCCCGCCTCGCCTCACACGAACACGGCCTCGCGCTCCTGACGCTCAGGCAAAAATAAAGGCCGCTCGCTGGCGGCCTTCAACACTTGGTCTGAAATGGTGGAGCCGAGGGGGATCGAACCCCTGACCTCTACAATGCCATTGTAGCGCTCTCCCAGCTGAGCTACGGCCCCGATCCTCTTTCGCCGCCGGCTGGGTTGCTGGCGGCCTGTCGAGGCGCTGCCTTTAGTAGAGCCGGCAGCGCCCCGCAAGTAGGCTTTTAGATTTCTTCTTCGTCGTCGGTCGCGCCGGGCACGCCGATATCGTCGTCGCCGCCCAGATCGACCTCGTCGTCCGGATTCTCTTCGGCGTCCTCGTCGATCTCCAGATCCTCGGCCGCGAGATCGGCGTCGCCAACCTCCGCGAGCGCAGCCTCCTTCTTGGGCGCGTCATAGGGAAGCGGCTGCTTCGACTTCAATACGGGTTCCGGCTCCCAAATCACACCGCAGTTGATGCAGGTGACGGGATCGTCCTTGCCCAGATCGTAGAAACGGGTCGCGCACTTCGGGCAGGTACGCTTCGTGCCCCATTCAGCTTTCACCATGGGTGAGAGACTCCAGCAGAAAGAATGAAAGCGGCCGAACCTTTGAGAACGGCCGTGGTTGCGGGCGCCTTGCCATAGCGCGGGCGCGCTGTCAAAAGCCTTGGCCTCCCCACGGACTTGTCCGGATCCCTGATGTATAGCGTAACAGAGCAATCGTTCGGCCCCGGCGGGCCGCTTCGCGGCGACACCGCCGTTCCGGGCGATAAGTCCATATCCCATCGCGCCCTCATGTTGTCCGCCCTGGCAGCAGGCGAAAGCCGGATCGAGGGGCTTTCAAGTGGCCATGATGTGCGTTCCACGGCCGAGGCACTGCGCCGGATGGGCGTTGGAATTGAACCTTCAGGAAACGGCATCTGGCAGGTGCGCGGTGTCGGCCCAGGCGGCCTCCGGGCGCCGGGAGAGCCGCTCGACATGGGAAATAGCGGCACCTCCACGCGCCTCCTTATGGGCCTGGTCGCAAGCCATTCTCTCTCCGCCACCTTCATCGGCGATTCGTCCTTAAGCCGGAGACCGATGGAGCGTGTAGCCGGGCCGCTCCGTACGATTGGCGCGACCATTATGGCCAGCGCGGGCGGCACTTTGCCGCTGACCATTCAAGGAATCGCGCCTGCTATTCCGCGCCACCACCGGCTGACCGTTGCCTCGGCGCAGGTCAAGTCCGCTCTGCTGCTCGCGGGCCTTAACACGCCTGGCACCACACGAGTGACCGAACCGGTTCGGACCCGCGACCATAGCGAACGCCTACTCGCCTGTTTCGGCGCGCCGATCCGGGTCGATGAGGATGAAGGCGGCGGACGCACCATCGCCATTACAGGACCAGTCGAGCTCTCGGCGCAGAATCTTTCCATTCCCGGAGATCCGTCCTCCGCCGCCTTCCTGGCCGTCGCGGCGCTGATCGTTCCAGGATCGGATATCCTGATCCGGAACGTGTGCGTGAACCCGCTGCGTATGGGTTTGTTCGAGGCGCTGATGCGGATGGGCGGTGATATCGTGCTGTCCAACCAGCATGAGCGGGATGGAGAACCGGTGGCGGACCTCCGCATCCGTCATTCAAGGCTCGAGGCCGTGGACATTCCGCCCGATGCGGTCCCCTCGATGATCGACGAATTCCCGATCTTCTTTATAGCCGCCGCCTTTGCCGAAGGGACAAGCCGGACAAGCGGCCTTCGCGAACTCAGGGTCAAGGAGTCGGACCGCATCGCCGCCATGGCCGAAGGCCTCCGGAGCATAGGCGTCGGCATATCGGAAAACGAGGATGGCCTCATCATCGCGGGAAGCGGCGGAGCGATGCTCGGGGGAGGAGCGACCATCGCTTCCCGGCTCGACCACCGCATCGCCATGAGCTTTGCCGTCGCTGGCCTCAACTGCCGCGAGCCTGTAACGATCGACGATATGGCGCCGGTGGACACCAGCTTTCCGGGGTTCAGGGAGACTTTGAAGGGGTTGCAAAACGCATGATCATCGCTGTCGATGGACCGGCCGCCAGCGGCAAGGGCACGATCGCGCGGGCGCTCGCCCGGCATTATGGCCTCCCGCATCTCGACACAGGGCTGCTCTATCGCGCCGTGGGACTCAACCTGCTGCGCTGGGGCGGCGACCCCGAAAGCGAATTTGCGGCCGTGCGCGCCTGCGATTTCGCGCAGGTGGACTTCGGCGATCCCGAATTGAAGAGCGAGGCCGTGGGCGGCCTTGCCTCCCGCATCTCCGTCTACCCGCTCGTCCGTGAGGCGCTCCTTGCACGCCAGCGGGAATTTGCAGGGCAGGACGGTGGTGCCGTGCTGGATGGGCGCGATATTGGTACTGTCATTGCGCCTAATGCTGACGCGAAGCTGTTCGTCACCGCAGCGCCGGAGGTGCGTGCACGCAGGCGCTTCGAGGAGCTCATCCGCATGGGCCGGGGCGTGCATCTGGAGGACGTGCTGATCGACATTCGCGCCCGCGATGAACGGGACTCGAACCGCGCCGCCGCGCCGCTGCAAATGGCTGAAAATGCTGACTTGCTCGACACGAGTGACATGACTATAGACGCGGCCGTCCAGCGGGCGATCGCGCTCGTGGAAGCCCGATTGCAGCGGAGCGTGTGAGGATAAGAGGCCAATAGCCCGTTCCGCTCGCGCCTTTTTTGCTTTTTCAGGTTCTTCCCCGCTTATCGTTCAACGGACGCCGCGACCGGCATGAGGCCTTCGCGGCAGTTTGGGCCAAGACTGCCGGAGACAACCGGCAGCCGGAAAAGCAAAGAAGGATCAGCTTTATGGCCACGTCGGCAAACCCGACCCGCGACGATTTCGCGGCACTCCTCAATGAACATCTTGGCGGCGAAAACGAGAATTTCGAAGGCCGTGTCGTCAAGGGCACCGTTACCGCCATCGAAAACGACCTTGCCGTTATCGACGTGGGCCTCAAGTCCGAAGGCCGCGTGCCGCTGCGCGAATTCGCAGCGCCGGGCCAGAAGGCCGAGCTGAAGGTCGGCGACGAAGTCGAAGTCTATGTCGACCGCGTTGAAAACCACCAGGGCGAAGCGATGCTGTCGCGCGACCGCGCGCGCCGCGAAGCCGCCTGGGACAATCTTGAAACCGAATATGCCGCCGGCAACCGCGTCGAGGGCGTGATCTTCGGCCGCGTGAAGGGCGGCTTCACCGTCGACCTTTCGGGCGCAGTGGCCTTCCTTCCGGGCAGCCAGGTCGACATCCGCCCGGTTCGTGACGTGCAGCCGCTGATGGACCTGCCGCAGCCGTTCCAGATCCTGAAGATGGACCGCCGCCGCGGCAACATCGTCGTGTCGCGCCGCGCCATCCTGGAGGAAACCCGCGCCGAACAGCGCACCGGCCTCATCCAGAACCTGACCGAAGGCCAGGTGATCGACGGCGTGGTCAAGAACATCACCGATTACGGCGCGTTCGTGGATCTGGGCGGCATCGACGGCCTGCTCCACGTCACCGATCTTTCCTACAAGCGGGTCAATCACCCCTCGGAAGTGCTGAACATCGGCGACACCGTGCGCGTCCAGATCATCCGCATCAACCGCGACACGCAGCGCATCTCGCTCGGCATGAAGCAGCTTGAAAGCGATCCGTGGGAAGGCGCCGGCGCCAAATATCCGGTCGGCGGCGTATTTCAGGGCCGCGTGACGAACATCACCGAATATGGTGCGTTCGTC
>DATDNN010000267.1:0-2963 GCA_036518255.1 Allosphingosinicella sp.
GGTGATGGTGGCCCCCGGAGGCGCGGGCGGACCGGAATAGTAAGTCGGAAAAGCCGCATGTGAGGTCAGGAGGCAAAGATATAAGAGCTTAAAGATGTCTTGTGACTATACTATCCGAGACCCAAGGCTGTCATGAACGGCAGTGCTATACCGGCGAACCACGCACCAGCCGAGAAGTTCTGCGCGAAAATTGAGCGGTGTTGAAATTGAAATCCTGTGAGCGGAAGGTCGTTCAGCTCATTCATGGTTTCGCTCATCCTTTCAACATTCTCCTTCGTCGCGGGCAGCTTGTAGAGAGAAGCCAACCTGTTCAGCGTTTGCGCCCTGGCCGATCCATCTCCTGCTTCCCGCACAAACGCACTCTGCTGAGCTACAACAGACCAGCCGGCAAGCGCCAAACCAAAGGTGAAGGCAGCAGCAGAGAATATGGAATTATTGTGTGTGAAACCAAGCCATTGCGCAGCGTTTCCGCCTCCGCCGAGAGCCCCGATCAGGGCAACGAGCGACGCCCCATTCAGCGCGAGCAACCCAAAGCGTATCCTGTCAGTAAGCTTGTCGCGGCGGTCTATGAGATAGCGCAGCTCTTCGTGAGCAGCGTGCCTGGCGAAAGCATGGGATTCCGCAAGGGAAGGCATAATATCGCCAAGCAGCCGGTTTTCCGCCTTTTGTTCAAACATCATCCCCCCCCTCGAACGCACCCAACTTCAATAACGCAGGTAAGGTTGCCGCTCTATCTGCCAAGTCTCTTCATCGCGTTCGGCCAATCCGTCGAGATCGCCCGGCTCTGCGCTTCCATCGTCCACCCATTCGCGCAGCAGCGGGCTGCCGTTGATGACGTCGATGGGGAGTTTGCCGAATTCATATTCGTAGGGGAAATCGCGCCAGAGGCTGTAGTCCGGATAGAGACGGCGGATGGCCTTGAAGGCGAGCGCCTGGATGCGCCACGGCTTGAAGGCGTGGTGATCGTAAAAGGCGCCTTCCGCATGAATATGCACGCCGCTGCATAATATGCCGACATGTTTGTGGAAGGTCGGTTCGAACCAGCAATCGCGGAGCTTGCAGCCTCTGAGCCATTCGGGCGCGAGGGACTCCATCTCGGCAATGACGGCGCGCGCGTCGATATCCGGCGCGCCGAACAGTTCGAGCGGGCGGGTGGTGCCCCTCCCTTCCGACAAGGTCGCACCCTCCAGCATCACAGTGCCCGCATAGGCCCGCGCCATGTTAACGTTGGGCGCATTGGGGCTGGGGTTGATCCAGAGGCGGTCCATGGGCCAGCCATGGCCGGGGGCCGCATCGGGATCGTAGCCCTCCATCTCGATCAGGCGATAGGCGACGTCGAGCTTGTAATGATCGATGAACCAGAGGCCGAGTTCGCCCAAGGTGAGGCCGTGGCGCATCGGCATGGGGCCGGCGCCGACGAAGCTCTCCCAGCCGGGACGGAGCGTCAGGCCCTCGACCGGGCGGCCAGCGGGGTTGGGACGGTCTAGCACCCACACTTCCTTGCCATGCTTCGCGGCGGCTTCGAGGACGTAGAGCAGCGTGGTGATGAAGGTGTAGATGCGGCAGCCGAGATCCTGAAGATCGATGAGGATGACGTCGAACGTGGCCATCATCGCATCGGTGGGGCGGCGCACCTCGCCATAGAGGCTGAACACCGGAATATTGTGGACGGGATCGCTGAAATCCGGCGATTCCATCATATTGTCCTGCTTGTCACCGCGAAGCCCGTGCTGAGGGCCGAATGCGGCGGAAAGCCGGACATCCTCGCACGCCGCGAGCGCGTCGAGGCTGTGGGTCAGGTCTTCCGTGGCCGAGGCGGGGTGAGCGAGCAAGGCGACGCGCCTGCCCTTGAGCGGAGCGCGGAGAGAGGGGTCGGCGAGAAGGCGGTCGATTCCGAATTTCATGACGGCATCGCTGCCGGGAGTTCGAGCGCAAAGCAATCCTCATGATGGAAATCCGGCTTACCGGGAGGGTGTTTCAGCGCCCAATAGGAAATGCGGCCGTTCCTTTCCTCGATCACGGCGGAGAGGGCGAGATGCCAGGGCTCGTCGAGCGGGAGCATCGTCGATTGCAGTTCGAGCGTCGCGGTCAGCATGAAGAAGGGCGTATCGAAGCGGTCGAGCGGGTCCATGCCAGCGGCGGCCATGCCGTCCCGATCCTCCGGGCTCAGCGGCTTCTCCCTTATATAGGTCCCGATCACCGGATCGTCCGCATATTTCTCGAGAGCCATACCCTCCCGGTAACCAGTGAAACGATAGCAATTCCAGTCGCCGGAAGGCGCGAGGTTAAATTCATGATAGGCGCCACTCTCCCCTACCCGCACGAAGGCTTCGAAGCAGGTATGGCGCCACAATTCGTCCTTCCGCTCATGGCGCGTGACGTGCCAGGGAACGCGGATCGCCTTGATATTGCCGCTGGCGACGAAGCGCAGGGCGATGCGGCGGAGGCCAGCGCGGCTGCCATGGCGGCTCACCTCGACATCGATGCCGGTCAGCGGCCCGCAGGGCGTGTCGGGATGACATTGGAGAGAAACGCGTTTCGCCATTCCTTGGGGTTACGAGAATGGCAGGACTTCGACAAGCTAAGCCCGAACGGCTTTGTGTTCACCTGCACACATGCTAACCGCGCCTCGTTATGACCCAGTATAAATCCGATCTCCTCCGCTTGCTGTCCGAACGCGGCTACATTCATCAGGTTACCGACGCCGAGGGGCTCGATGCCCTCGCGGCGGGGGAGATCATTCCGGGGTATATCGGCTTCGACGCGACCGCGCCCTCGCTCCATGTCGGCAGCCTCGTCCAGATCATGATGCTGCGGCGCATGCAGCAGGCCGGGCATAAGCCCATCGTCCTGATGGGCGGCGGCACGACGAAGGTCGGCGATCCGTCCGGCAAGGACGAGAGCCGCAAGATGCTGACGACGGAAACGATCGCGGCCAATATCGAAACGATCCTGACGCCGTT
>DATDNN010000268.1:0-5718 GCA_036518255.1 Allosphingosinicella sp.
AAAACGCTCCGCGACGGGTGCGGTCAGGAGGTCGAACAGGACGGACGCGCCCATCGACCAGCCGATCCCCACGGCATCGGTCAGGTTCAGCGCGGTGATCAGGGCGCTTATGTCGGCTGCAAGCCGTCCCACCGTGGGACAATCTTCTCCGGCTTCGGAGGCGCCATGGCCGCGCAGATCGACGGAGATGAGACGGAAATCGCGGGCAAGCTCCATCTGGTGGCGAAAAAATCCGCCAGTCGCCATCAGGCCATGGAGCAGCAGAATGGGGCGCCCTTCGCCTTGATCGCGATAGGTGATGCGCGCGCCGTCCGATGCAATGAACTGCTGCAAGCGTTCCTCTCCCCCGCCGCTTCCTTTGAAGTCGACGGGCGGAAACATGCTCTCACATGAAAGTTGAGTCAATGTTCAACTGTGGCCAAAAGGTTGCACTGGTTCATGAAACGGCGCACAACTCACCCCAGGGGAGGGAATGCTTATGCCTGAGATGCACGTGCTCCCGGTGGACAGAACGCCGCGTACGGATCGCGGCCGCCGGACACTCCGTAAACTGCTCGAAGCCGCGGCCCAGGAATTTGGCGAGTTCGGCTATTATGAAGCGGCGATTACCGGCATCACCCAGCGCGCCGGCGTCGCGCTCGGAACATTCTACACCTATTTCGAAAGCAAGGAGGAGGTGTTCCGCGCCGTCGTACGTGACATGAGCCAGACGACGCGTGCCCATGTCGCCGAAGCTGCGCGGGGCGCGCCGAACCGGCTCGCGGCGGAACGGATCGGGCTTGAGGCGTTCATCGCCTTCACGCGCAAGCATCCGGAACTCTACCGGATTATCGAGGAAGCGCAGTTCGTCGCGAAGGACGTCTATCGCGAACATTATCGCTCCTTCGCCGAAGGCTATTGCCGCAATCTCGATGCGGCGGCGGGCCGGGGGGAAATCGTGGGCGGCGACACCGAGCCCCGTGCCTGGGCGCTGATCGGCATGAGCGTGTTCCTCGGCATGCGCTACGGTCTCTGGAATGAGGATATGACGCCCGCGGAGGTCGCCGACGCCGCGATCCGCTTCATCTCGGAAGGTCTGCGGAAACGGCCGTGATCGCCGAAATTCCGGACCTGATCGCCAAGCGCGCGGGGCTACAGCCGGACTCGATCGCCTTCGAGGAGGTGGTGACCGGCCGTTCGCTCACCTATGGCGAACTCGACCGCCGGGCCGCCAAGGTCGCCACCCTGCTGCGCGATCACGGCATCAGCCCCGGGGATCGGGTGGCGATCCTCTGCCGCAACCGCATCGCCTTCTTTGAAATCCTGTTCGGCTGCGCGAAGCTCGGCGCAATCCTGGTTCCGCTCAACTGGCGCATGCCGCCTGCCGAGCTGGATGGCCTTGTCGCCGACGCCGAGCCCGCCATCCTCTTCTACGGCCGCGAGGATATGGACATACCTGCGGCGCTGTCCCGGCAGATGCCGGCCATAGCGCTCGATGCCGGCTATGAAAGCCTTGTCGCCCATGCCGAACCCTTGCGGGCGCGTGGCTCCTGGCCGGCCGACGAGGTCTGGTATCTACTCTATACGTCGGGCACGACCGGCAAGCCGAAGGGCGTCATCTATACCTACCGTATGGCCTTCGCCAATTATGTGAATGTCGTCTCCGGCATCAGTCTCACCGCCAACGATGCGACACTTAATTACCTCCCGCTCTTCCACACGGCGGGCATCAATCTCCACACGCTGCCGACGCTGATCGCGGGCGGCAGGATCGTGATGCTGCCGCAGGCCGATATCGATGCGGTGGTGCGGGTGTTGGAGTCGGGACGCATCGACACCTTTTTCGGCGTGCCCACCATCTACCAGGCGCTGCTCGATCACCCCCGGCTCGCCCGCGCGCCGCTTCACAAGGTGCGCCATTGGTCGTCGGGCGGGGCGGCCCTGTCCGATTATGTCGCGGAACGGTTCCGCGGCATGGGCGTGCGCATCTGCAACGGCATGGGCATGACGGAGACGGGCCCTACCGCCTTCATGATGCCTTATGCCTCCGCCTGGGACCGGATCGGATCGGTGGGAAAGCCGCTTCTCCTCGCCAGCGTCCGCATCGTGGACGAGGAAGGCAATGACGTGCCGGATGGAGAGCTTGGCGACCTTTTGTTCGGCGGTCCCGGCATCACACCCGGCTATTGGCGCAATCCCGAGGCAACGGCGGAGGCTTTCACGCCGGACGGCTGGCTCCGCTCCGGCGATATTGCGCGGCGCGAACCGGACGGCTTTTACTATCTCGGCGGGCGCCGGAAGGAGATGTTCATTTCGGGTGGGGAGAACGTCTTTCCGATCGAAGTGGAAAATATTCTCGCGAGCCATCCGGCGGTGCTCGAGGCCGCCGTCGTCGCCGCCTCCGATCCGCAATGGGGCGAGGTCGGCCATGCCTTTCTTCGTCTCGCGGACGGTGTTCCCGCGCCGGATGCCGAAGCCTTCACCACCTTCTGTCGGGCCCATCTCGCGTCCTACAAGATTCCCCGCAGCTTCACCGTCGTCGCAGATTTTCCGCGCGCCGAATCCGGCAAGGTACAAAAGCGCCTCCTGATCCGCTAAGGCCGCCCCGTGACGGGGAAGCCATATCAATCCTATGACGCGATCGTGCTTGGCGCCGGCGGCGCGGGGCTGATGTGCGCGGCCGTCGCGGGGCAGCGCGGGCGGCGCGTGTTCGTCGTCGATCACGCCGATGAGCCCGGGCGGAAGATCCTGATCTCCGGCGGCGGGCGGTGCAATTTCACCAATATCCACGCGGCGCCGGATCGCTATCTTTCGGCCAACCCGCATTTCATGAAGTCCGCGCTCGGCCGCTACACGCCGGACGATTTCATCGCGCTGGTGGATGCCTATGGCATCGCCTGGCACGAAAAGACGCTGGGCCAGCTCTTCTGCGACGGATCGGCGCGGCAGATCGTCGCCATGCTAATGGCGGAATGCGCGAAGGGCGGCGTTGCTTCCTCCTTCGGTCAGGCCATTGCCGATGTCGGTCACGCCGATGGCCTCTACCGCGTGAAGGTGGGCGGACGGGTTGCCGAAGCCCCTGCACTGGTGATCGCCACGGGCGGCCCGTCCATTCCGAAGATCGGCGCGACCGGCTTCGCCTACGATCTTGCCCGCCGTTTCGGCCTCAAGGTCGTGGAGCCCCGCCCGGCGCTCGTGCCGCTCACCCTCGGCGGCGACGAGGTGCTGTTCCGCACCCTGTCAGGCGTGGCGAGCGAGGTGATTGCACGGGCGGGCAAGGCGGCGTTCCGGGAAGCGGCGCTCTTCACGCACAAGGGCTTGTCGGGTCCGGCGATCCTCCAGATCTCCTCCTACTGGCGCCATGGCGAGAGCATCGCCGTGGATTTCCTGCCCGATGCCGGGGAAGGCTGGCTCGTGGCTGCCAAGCGGGAGAAGCCGCGTGCGACGATGCGATCGCTGCTTTCCGCCCATCTCCCGGACAGGCTCGCCGATACACTGGCCGATCGTATCGGCCTTGCGGGGGAACTGGCGAACATCCCCGACCGCAAGCTCGTCGAAGCGGAGGCGCGGCTCGCCGGGTGGCGCTTCATGCCCAGTGGGACCGAGGGCTTCGCCAAGGCGGAAGTAACGGTGGGCGGCATCGCGACGGATGGCCTCTCTTCTCAAACCATGGAGGCGCGGAAGGTGCCGGGCCTTTATGCGATCGGCGAGGCGGTTGACGTGACGGGCTGGCTTGGCGGCTATAATTTCCAATGGGCATGGGCGAGCGGCTGGGCTGCCGCGCAGGCGCTATAGGCCCGCCGCCGCTTCCTCGCGCGCCTTAGCGCGGCGGCCGATGCGGATGCCGTCAGCCGCGAAAATGACGAGGGCGGCCCAGATGAGGCCGAAGCACAGCATGTGCGAAGGCGTCAGATGCTCGCCATAGACCAGCACCGCGAGCAGGAACTGGATGGACGGCGCGATATATTGAAGGAAACCGAGCGTTGAATAAGGCAGGCGCTTGGCGGCCGCCGTGAAGAGGAGGAGCGGGATCGCCGTCACCGCGCCCGACAGGATGAGGAGGAGGACGGTCCCCGTCCCCATGCCGAGCCCGCTCGTTCCCCGGCTTTCGAGGATCATCACCCAGGCGAAGGCGAGCGGCGTCAGGATCAGCGTTTCGATGGAAAGGCCCTCGACCGCCTCGACCGGCGCGACTTTCCGGAGGAAGCCGTAGAGCGCGAAGCTGAAGGCCAGGGTAAGGCTGATCCAGAGGCCGCTTCCGGCGCCAAGCGCCAATATGGCAACGCCGATCCCGGCCAGGCCGACAGCGATCGTCTGCGGCCTTGTCAGCCGTTCCTTCAGCAGCACGACGCCGAGCAGGATGTTGACGAGCGGATTGAGATAATAGCCAAGGCTGCCCTCCAGCACATGGCCGTTCACCACCGCCCAGATATAGACGAGCCAGTTGATGCCGATGAGCCCCGCGGTGGCCGCGAGGATGGCGACGACGCGCGGCGTGCGGATCGCGGCGCCGAGCATCGCCCATTTCTTCCAGACCGTCAGCAGGCCCGCTAGGAAGATCAGCGACCAGAGGATGCGGTGCGCGACGAGCTCGAACGGCCCCACCTGCGTCAGCAATTTGAAATAGGCCGGCAGGAAGCCCCACATCGTATAGGCGCCGAGGCCCAGGAGGATGCCGGATCGCGTGCGGTGCTGGGCTTCGGTCATGGGGCGGCTAGTAGGCGGGAAGGTTTCACGCGGCAACCGTTTCGTCGGAGATTGGCGAATGGCCGCGCCGGGGGTAGAAGGACGGCATTGCTGAGGAGGATGAGAATGCGGGTTTACGCCATTTCCCTTGCCCTTTCGCTGGCGCTGCTGGCCGGCTGCGGCTCGCGCGAGGAGGAGGATGCCAATGCCGCCGTCGAGCTCGGCAACGGCGTCGTGTCCATCTCCGCGCCCGGCTTCAACATGTCGGTCGACGTGCCCGGCGACGTCAGCCGCAATATCGAGATCAGCGCGGGCAATGAGACGCTTTACCCCGAAGCGAAGGCCACCGGCATCACGATGACCAAGGATGCGACGACCGGCTTAAGCCGCGTCAATATCGGCTTTGCCAGCGGCAAGAGCGTCGATGAAGTCGCCAAATGGTATATCGATCCGCACCGCCCCGGCGCGCTCCGGGTGACCGGCGTCAACATCACCGACGGCGTCCAGACGATGAGCGTCATGGGTCGTGACGGGCAGCCGTTCAACGTCGTCTTGAAGCCCGACGGCAAGGGCGGCACCGACGGCAAGCTGCTGTTCCGCGAAACCCATTGAGACCATGAACCGCCTCGCCGACCCGGATGAGGTGCGCCTGCACCTCGTCGCGGCGGCGCGGGCGGGCGTGGCGCTTACCTATGCCGAGCTGCTGGAGCGGCTCGGCTATGCTTTCTCCCGGCCCAAGATGCGGCAGCTGTGCGCGATCCTCGGCACTGTCGACGAAGAGGCGCAGGCGCGGGGCGAGCCCGAGCTTGCCGTGCTGGTCGTCCGCCAGTCGGACGGCATACCGGGCCAAGGCTGGTGGGTCGGGGGCGGCGGCAGGACGCGCGGCTATGAAGGCCCCTGGGAAGGGCCGGAGGCGGCGCGTTTCATTGCCTCCGTGCAGGCAGAGGCATTCGCTTATTGGAAGAATATCACTCCTGCTCCCTGATCGTCACCCCGGCGAAAGCCGGGGTCTCTGCCCGGAAAAGCCGCACTTTCGTCGCGAGATTCCGGCTT
>DATDNN010000269.1:0-7523 GCA_036518255.1 Allosphingosinicella sp.
TCCTCGCGAGAGACGAAGAGTACGATGTCGGCGTCCTGCTCGATCGAGCCGGATTCGCGAAGGTCGGAGAGCTGCGGGCGCTTGTCCTCGCGGCTCTCGACCGCGCGGCTGAGCTGGGAAAGCGCCAGCACGGGAACGCCGAGTTCCTTGGCGAGCGTCTTGAGGCCGCGGCTGATTTCGGAGATTTCCTGGACGCGGTTGCCGTCGCCGCCCTTGCCGGTGCCCTGAAGCAGCTGGAGATAGTCGACCACGATCAGGCCGATGCCGCGCTGGCGCTTCAGACGGCGCGCGCGGGTGCGGAGCGCGGCGATGGTGAGGCCCGCCGTATCGTCGATATAGAGGGGCAGGCTTTCCAGATCGGCGGCGGCCCGGGCGAGGTTGCGGAAATCCTGCTGGCTGATCTTGCCCATGCGCAGATTTTCCGAACTGATGCCCGATTGTTCGGAGAGGATACGCGTGGCGAGCTGATCCGCCGACATTTCGAGGCTGAAGAAAGCCACCGCCGCGCCCGCCGATTTTTCGGCCGGAATGCCGTCCTCAAGATCGCGCACCAGGCGCTGCGCGGCGTTGAAGGCGATATTGGTGGCGAGCGAGGTCTTGCCCATGCCCGGACGCCCGGCAAGGATCAGGAGGTCGGACGGATGGAGGCCGCCGGTCTTCACGTTCACCGTGTCGAGGCCCGTGGTGACGCCTGATAGGCCGCCGCCCGTATTGAGCGCCTTTTCGGCCATTTCGATGGCCATGCGCGTCGCCTGGGCGAAGCTCTTCGTGCTCCCCTCGCCGCCGCCTTCCTCGGCCACGCGGTAAAGCGCGCCCTCGGCCGCCTCTATCTGGCCCTTAGGGTCGACTTCTTCCGACGTGTCGAGCGCGTTTTCCACCATCTCGCGCCCGACGCCGATCAGCGCGCGGAGCAAAGCGAGGTCGTAAATCTGGTCGGCGAAATCGCGCGCGCCGATGATCGCGGCGCCCGAGCCCGTGAGCTTGGCGAGATAGGCGGGGCCGCCTACCTCCTTCATCTGCTCGTCGCTCTCGAACATCGGGCGCAGGGTAACGGGGCTCGCGATCATATTCTTATCGACGAGCTTCAGGATCGCCTCATAGATGCGGGCGTGGAGCGGCTCGTGGAAATGATCGGGCCGCAGCTTCATCTGAATGTCTTCGCACAGCCGATTGTCGATCATCAGCGCGCCCAGGAGCGCGGCCTCGGCCTCCACATTGTGCGGAAGCGCGGCGCCGTCGGGCGCGGGGGGATCAACAAGGCGGAGAGCGTCGGGCATCCCGTCTCCTTACTCCAACGGATCGGCAAGGTGTAGGGCGGCGGGCGATTTCGCTGGGGATGAAATTGGGGGTTGTTCCTTCCCCACCGTTCGTGTCGAGCGAAGTCGAGACACATGGTCGAGCGCAGCCGAGACCTTATCCTCGGCCTCGCTCGGAATGGCTTCTCGACTTCGCTCGAAGCGAACGGGGGGACGGGAAGTTTGCTGGCGTGCCCATGCTGCACGCGCTAGCAAAGGCGGATGGGCGAACCGCGCATCATCGATATCCGGCTGGACGAGCGGACGATCATCCGCCGCGGCGAGGATGTCGAGCAGGAGCGGAAGGTCGCCATTTTCGACCTCCTCGAAAACAATCATTTCGCGCCCGAAGGCCTCGACGGCCCGTTCAAGGTGCTGATGCGCGTCGAGGACAATCGCCTCGCCATCGATATCCACGATCCCGACGACAGGCTGCTCGATACGGTGCGGGTCGGCCTCGCCCGCTTCCGCCGCCCGGTGAAGGATTATTTCGCCATCTGCGATTCCTACTTCAAGGCGGTGCGCTCCGATTCTCCCAAGGGGATCGAGGCGATCGACATGGCCCGGCGCGGCATCCACAACGATGCGGCCGAGCTTTTGCAGGAATGCCTTACCGGCAAGATCGCGGTGGATTTCGACACCGCGCGCCGCCTGTTCACGCTCATCTGCGTCCTCCACATCAAATAGGCTTGCCCTTCCCGTCCCAAGCCGCGAAAGCTCTCCCTGCAAACAGCTGAGGGGCCTTCCGCAATGTCGATCATGTCGGACAAATGGATTCGCGAACGGGCGCTGTCCGACGGCATGATCGAACCGTTCGTGGACAGCCAGCGCCGCGAAGGCACGATCAGCTACGGCCTCTCCTCCTACGGCTATGACGCCCGCGTCGCCGACGAGTTCAAGATCTTCACCAATGTCGACAATGCGATCGTCGATCCCAAGGATTTCGCCGCCAATAGCTTCGTCGACCGGCAGACCGACGTCTGCATCATTCCGCCCAACAGCTTCGCGCTCGCCCGGACGGTCGAATATTTCCGGGTGCCCAAGGACGTGCTCGTCATCTGCCTCGGCAAGTCGACCTATGCGCGCTGCGGGATCATCGTGAACGTGACCCCGCTGGAGCCCGGCTGGGAAGGCCATGTGACGCTGGAATTTTCCAACACCACCCCGCTCCCGGCCAAGATCTACGCCAATGAAGGCGCCTGCCAGTTCCTGTTCCTGCAAGGCAACGAGCCCTGCGAGACGAGCTATGCCGACCGCGCGGGCAAATATATGGGCCAACGCGGGGTGACTTTGCCGAAACTTTGATCGTCATTCCGGCGAAAGCCGGAATCTCGTGACCGCAAGAGCGCCATTCTTTCCTGAGACCCCGGCTTTCGCCGGGGTGACATATTCGGGCTTCAGCGGCTGCGGCTGAACAGATCTGCCGTTTCCGCCGCCGGCTCGGCCGAAGCGGTGGTCCAGCCCAGTGTTGGGAAACCCACCGAGCGGCGGCCGGACAGATCGGTCCGCACGACGATATGGCCCTGTTCCTCCATGAACTGGAGGAGGCGGCGGACGCGGCCGGGCGAGCGGGTGCCGTAGATTTCCGCGATGGCGTCGTCGGACGGGCAGGCCGCCCCTTCCCGCGCGGCGCGGGCGATGTAGAGGAACGCGCCCAGCATATCCTCCGGCAGAGTGGCGGCGATGGCGAGGGCATCGGCCCAGCCTTCCTCATCCTCCCGGAAGATTCCCGCCTTCGCCATGCCGAGGCGGCGGCGGAACCCCACGATATCGAGGCCCGGATTGCCGAGCCGCCGCATCCGGCAGCGGGTGGCGAAGTCCTGGAAAAGGACGGAGACGGACTGGAAGGCCGCGTCGGGATCGGCGACGATATCGCGCAGCGCCTCGGCGACGATCTGCGCTTTCTCCTCATTCTCGATCTGCGGCAGCTGCGGCGCGGCGGCCGGGGCCACGGGCGCGGCGATGGTCTGCATCAGATCGTCGGCCGGAACGGCGGCGCGCGGCGCTGGCGGCGGTGGCGGCGGGCTGGCCTCCATCGGCGCGAAGAGCAGAGATTGCAGGTCGCCCTGCCCCGCGTCCGGCAAGGGCATGAGCTTGGGGCTGGCGGTGCGGGCTGACGTCTTCACCTCGCCGATCTTCACCGCCACCGGGCGGCGCGAAATGGCGGGGCCAAGCGCCAGGAAATGCCCGCGCGCGAGATCGCGTATCTGCTCGGCCTGCCGCCTTTCCATGCCGAGCAGGTCGGCGGCGCGGGCCATGTCGATATCGAGGAAGGTGCGCCCCATCAGGAAGTTCGATGCTTCGGCGGCCACATTCTTGGCGAGCTTGGCAAGGCGCTGGGTGGCGATCACCCCGGCGAGGCCGCGCTTGCGCCCCCGGCACATGAGGTTGGTCATCGCAGCCAGGCAGGTGCGGCGCGCCTCGTCCGACACTTCTCCGGCGGCGGCGGGCGCGAAGACCTGCGCCTCGTCCACGACGACGAGCGCCGGATACCAATGGTCGCGCGGCGCATCGAACAGCGCGCCGAGGAAGGCGGCGGCGCAGCGCATCTGCTCCTCCATCTCCAGCCCTTCGAGGCTGAGGACGACCGAGGCGCGATGCTCGCGAATGCGCTGGGCGAGGCGGGCGATTTCGACGAGGCTGTAGTCGGCCCCTTCGACGACCACATGGCCGAACGCATCGGACAGGGTGACGAAATCGCCTTCCGGATCAATCACGATCTGCTGGACGGTCCCGGCGCTGCCTTCGAGCAGGCGGCGCAGCAGGTGCGACTTGCCCGATCCGGAATTGCCCTGGACGAGCAAGCGGGTCGCCAGCAGCTCCTCGAGATCCATCTCGATCGGCTGGCCCCCGCCGTCCACCCCCATGTCGATCTTCACGCTCACGCCCAAGGCTTTGAACGAGGCGGGCGGGCGGGCGCAACCCGGCTGAGCCCGGCGGCAAGAAATTGTTGGGGATAAATGCGCTGTTTTGGCGAGGCACGTTCCATTCCACCTCACCCTCTCAGCCTCCGCCTGACCGTCACCGCCAACCGTCACCCCCCGGCCAATCACGGTCGCCCCCGCCAATTACCGTCACCCCGGCGAAAGCCGGGGTCTCAGGCCGGACATGGCGCCTCTTTCGTCATGAGACCCCGGCTTCCGCCGGGGTGACGTGGAAGTCCGGGGTGACGTGGAAGCAAGGAACGTTACTCCCATTCATTCGCCGCTCATATCGGGACGCTCATCGCATAGGGCGCGCATCCTCCTATGGACTTGCAGGGAAAGGCGAATAGGGACGCACCATTGCCATGTTGAAGCTCACGATCCTGACTCTCCTCCTCACCGCCAGCGCGGCCGCCGCCCAGAATCAGGCCGCGCCGCAAAGCGACGTCGTCGGGCCGCCCGCGCTTCAGGATTTCGACCTCGGCGGCGAAAAGGTCACGCCTTCCCTGCCGCGCCCCGCGCAGACGACGCAAAATGCCCAGCCGCCGGTGGTAAGCGTCACGCCGCCCCCGGCTGCCGTGGCGCCGCCCACAAGGACGGAAAGCCGCGCTGCGCCCACCAGATCCGCCCCTGCGGCGCGGCGGAATGACGCGACCCCGGCCACACCTTCGGCCCCCGCAGATACTGCGGCCGCCGCTCCGGAGCCTGCTATTTCCGTCCCGGCCAACGCGTCGTCCACTGTGTCGAACGCCACGCCAGCCACCCCACCCGAACAAATCGCGCCGGAGCAGCAGGAAGAGGGTGGAAGCGGCTTCCCCATCTGGCTCGCCATCGCCGCTGGGGCGATCCTCGTCGGCGCGGGTTTCGTGCTTGGTCGCGGCCGCGCGCGCAATGCGGCGCCTGCCGTGGCCGAGCCAGCGCCGGAACCGGCACCCGCCGCTCGCGCCTCCGCATCGATGCCCGTGCGCCCGCTCACCCCCGTGCCCGATGCCCCGCGCGCCGCGATCGAGCTTACCTTTCAGCCGACCACCACGGTCCTCGGCGAGAAGGAAGCGGTCGTCCATTTCCTGCTCAGCGTCCATAACAGCGGCGCCGTACCGGCGCGGAACGTGCGGCTGGAAGCGCGCGTGTTCAACGCCAGCGGCGGGGTGGACGCCGATATCGGCCAGTTCTTCGCCGCGCCGCTCCAGCGCCGCGTGGTGCCCCTTCCCGAAGCGATACCGGCCGGCGAACGGTTCGGAATCGAAGGCCAGGTTCCGATCGAGGCCGCCGACATCTCCCCGATCGAGATCGACGGGCGGCGGCTCTTCATTCCGATCGTCGCAGTAACCGCCATCTATGAATGGGCGGGCGGATCGGGTCAGACGTCCAAATCCTATATGGTCGGGGTCGAGGCGAACCAGACCGGGAAGATGGGGCCCTTCCGCCTCGATCAGGGTCCGCGCGTCTACCGTTCGGTCGGCCAGCGCGCGCACCGGCTGGTGAAGATCGCTTAAGCCCTTCCTCGTTCAGGAGGAAAAAGGGCCGACTTCCGTCAGCGCTTGCGGCCCTGGTGGCGGATATTGCCCGGCCGTCCGCGCTTCCCCTGCATGCGCCGCGCGGGCTTCCCCGCCGCGCCCCGGTCCCGCCGCAGGGCGCGCCTTACGGGCGAATAGGAGCCGCCTTCGGGCAGTTCGAAGCGCAGGGCGCCGCTCACCGGATCGGCCTCGGCGAGGCGCAGCTTCAGGCGCTGACCGAGCGTATATTCTTCGCCCGTCTCATCGCCTGCCAGAACCTGGCGCGCTTCGTCGTAGCGGAAATAATCGGTGCCGAGCGTCGAAACCGGCACCAGCCCGTCGCCGCCCAGCCCTTCCACGGTGGCGAAAAAGCCGAAGGGCTGGACGCCGGTGATCCGGCAATCGACGATTTCGCCGACATGATCGGCAAGATAGGCGGCGACATAGCGGTCGATCGTCTCCCGCTCCGCCTCCATCGCCCGCCGTTCGTGCTGGGAGATAAGCTCGCCCGTCACCTCCATCGCTTCGGCCTCGTGATCCGTAAGGCCGCCCTCCCCCAGCCGGTAGGCGCGGGTGAGGGCGCGGTGGACGATAAGGTCGGCATAGCGGCGGATCGGGCTGGTGAAATGCGCATAGGAGCCGAGCGCCAGGCCGAAATGCCCCTTATTGTCCGGGCTGTAATAGGCTTGGGTCTGGGTGCGCAGCACTTGCTCCATCACCTGCGGCTTGAAGTCGGCTTCCCCGATGCGGCCCAATATGTGGTTGAACGTCTGCGGCCGGACGACCTGCCCCAGTGCGAATTCGATCTCGAAGGTTTTGAGATAGTCCTTGAGCGCCACCAGCTTCTCGCGGCTCGGCGGCTCGTGATCGCGGTACATGACAGGCGCTTTCTTCGCCTCCAGCGCCTTGGCGGCGGCGACGTTGGCGGCGATCATATAATCCTCGATCAGCTTGTGGGCATCGAGCCGCTCGCGAGGCGCCACCGACATGATCCGCCCCTTCTCATCCAGCATCACGCGCCGTTCGGGAAGATCGAGGTCCAGCGGTGCCCGCTTCTCCCTCGCCTTGTAGAGCGCGTTCCAGCAGGCCCAGAGGGGAACGAGTGTGGATTTAACAAGCGCCTGCGGAACCGGCGAGTCTCCCACCTCCAGATCGGGCATCGAGCATGGAGAGGAATAAACCTCGATCATCCCCCCTCCGTTCGTGTCGAGCGAAGTCGAGACACGCTTCTCGACTTCGCTCGAAGCGAACGGTTTTTGCGTCGCCGGAAGTAGGGCATCGATCGCCGCCTGCGCATCCTCATAGGCGATATTGGCGGCGATGCGGACGCGGGCGCGGGTGAAGCGCCAGCTCTTGAGCTGCCCGTCCTTCGATATCTGCAGATGGCAGACGAGCGCCGCGCGATCCTCGCCCTCTTTCAGCGAGCAGACGTCCGCGGACAATGTCTCGGGCAGCATCGGCACCACCCGATCGGGGAAATAGACGCTGTTGCCCCGCTTCCTCGCCTCCTTGTCGAGCGCCGAGCCGGGACGGACGTAGAAGCTCACGTCGGCAATGGCGACGATCGCCTTCCATCCGCCCGCATTGGCGGGATCGTCATCCTCCGCCGCCCAGACCGCATCGTCATGATCCCGCGCGTCGGCGGGGTCGATCGCGACGATCGGAATATGGGTCAGGTCTTCCCTCTCAGATCCTCCCCGGGACGGCGAGGTGGCAGTCCGAAGGACTGACGGAGGGGTTTCTCCGAACTCCGCGCCGGCCCCTCCACCATGCTTCGCATGGTCCCCCTCCCCGTTCCGGGGAGGATT
>DATDNN010000270.1:0-6938 GCA_036518255.1 Allosphingosinicella sp.
ATGAGGGGGAGTTCGACGTTCCGCTGCCGCGCCCGTTGACGGATGCGCATCCAGCCTGAGGCCATGGCGGTGATCGGATCGGGCAGGCGGCGGGACCAGCGGTCGTTGAGGGCGCCTGGCGGGCAGAGGATGATGCGGCCCCGCATCTCGTCCTTCGGCAGGCCGGTAGCGGGGCGGAGGTCGCCCAATTCCACGCCGAAGTCCCGATAGAGATCGCACAGGCGCTGGAGTGCGCCGTGAATGTGGATGGGATCGTGATGGCCGCGCCGCCGCAGCTCCATGATCACCCGCTGCGCCTTGCCGAGCGCATAGGCCCCGACGAGGACGCAGCGATCGGGATTGGCGTGGAGCCGCTCCAGCAGCCGGTCCATCTCGCTGCCCGTATCGGGATGGCGGAAAACGGGCAGGCCGAACGTCGCCTCGGTGATGAAGATGTCGCACGGCACCGGCTCGAACGGCGCGCAAGTGGGATCGGGGCGGCGCTTGTAATCGCCCGAGACGACCACCCGCTCGCCCTGATAATCGAGCACAATCTGGGAGGAGCCGAGCACGTGGCCCGCAGGCACGAAGCTCATTTCCACCTCACCCATCCGCACGACCTCGCCATAACCAACGGGCATTCCGTTTTGCGGTCCATAGCGGCATTCCATGATGGCGAGCGTTTCGGGCGTCGCCCATACCGAGCCATGTCCCCCGCGCGCATGATCGGCATGGCCGTGGGTGACGAGCGCCCGCGCCTTGGGCTGCGAGGGATCCACCCACGCATCGGCGGGCTTCACGTAAATGCCTTCGGGAAAGGGCTCTATCCAGGAACCGAGACGGGCCATCGGGAGCTATAATGATGAAAAGGCGCGGAGGCTCCAAGCACGCTAAATTAGCAGAGAGGCTTGGATTCAGACACACATCCTCTTCTCCATCATTGGGATCCTTCGTTGTTCTGGCGAGGAGGCAGGTCCTTGTTGACTTGCGCGACAGGCGCTTCCCCCTTATAGGCACGCGCTTTCCAAGCCTTTTGGAAGAATCGAACGGCCCGGCCGATTAGGGCTGCCGTGGCCGTTCTTAAACGTCGCCAAGCGCGGCAAAGGAGACGAAAATGCCCAAGTTGAAGACCAAGAGCGGTGTGAAGAAGCGCTTCAAGCTCACCGCGACGGGCAAGGTGAAGCACGGCGTCGCCGGCAAGCGCCACCGCCTGATCAGCCACAATGCCAAGTACATCCGCCAGAACCGCGGCACCGAAGTACTCGCCGACGCCGATACGGCGCGCGTGAAGCTTTGGGCGCCCTACGGCCTGCGTTGAGGAGATAGAGCATGGCACGTGTGAAACGCGGTGTAACCACCAAGGCGAAGCACAAGAGAATTTTGGATCAGGCGAAGGGCTATTATGGCCGTCGCAAGAACACGATCCGCATCGCGCGTCAGGCCGTCGAAAAGGCCGGCCAGTACGCCTATCGCGACCGCAAGGTGAAGAAGCGGAGCTTCCGGGCTCTGTGGATCCAGCGCATCAACGCCGCCGTTCGCATGGAAGGCCTCACCTACGGTCAGTTCATGCACGGCCTGAAGCTCGCCGGCGTCGACCTCGACCGCAAGGTCCTGGCCGATATCGCGATGCACGAAGGCGAAGCGTTCAAGGCGATCGTGGCGCAAGCGCAAGCGGCTCTGCCCAAGCAGGCCTGAGCTTTACAGCGTTAAGTTAGGAAGGCGCGGAGGGGAAACTCTCCGCGCCTTTTCTTTTGCCTAATACGATGTTGTGCTCCTGCCAAAGCAGGAGCCTAGATTTCGAGATCGGTGCCGCTGGGCTCCTGCTTTCGCAGGAGCACAATGTCACTAGACAAGGCGAGGTACGCCTGGCTTTCCAAGTTCGCACTCCAAGCTGGTCCGATCCCACCCGCCAAGATCGGCCGCCGCCTCGTAGGTGCCGACGAGGAAGTCCATCACCATCCGATCGGGATCGGCGGCCTGCCGCACCGTTTCATAGTCCAGCACGAATTCCCCGAGCGCTTCGTCGAAGCGGGCGGCGTCCGGCCCTGCTCGCGCGCGCCGGAAGCCCTCCGGCTCGGGATAAGCATAAGAATAGAAAAGCGGCGTGCCGCCGTTCGCGCCGCCGGGCCAGAAGCCCGCGCTCGACACTTCATGGCTGTAGGCTTCGCGCGTGACCTTGTCCGGCAGATGCGGAATGCCGCCGGGATGCGGCGGCGCGGGCCGGCCGGAGAAGCGGGTCACGGCAAGGTCGAAGCTGCCCCAGAAGAACTGCACCGGGCTCACCTTGCCGAGGAAGGACGAACGGAAGAGATCGAGCAGGCGCTCGGCGTTGAGCAAGGCGCGGCGCAGGCGGTCGGCGCTCGCCGGGTCGTAGGCGCGGTCCGCATCGTCTTCATGGAAGGGAATTGCGGGCTCGATCTCGTTCGGCGTTCCGGTGATGTGCACCTTGTGCCCTGCATAAGAGAGTAACGTCATGACGTCATTATAGAAGGCGGAGACGGGCATGGGCCGCAGCGGCACGGAGCCGTCGGCGCCCTCCTCGTCACGCAGGATCAGGCGGTGATCGACAAGGTCGAATTCCAGCTCGAACGCCCCGGCCTTCGTATGCATCACCTGGGTTCGAAGGCCGCGCGGCACCACCCGATAGGTGAGGTGCCAGCCGTGATTGGCCCAGGGCCGGGTCGCGAGCATGATCTTGCCGGGGATTTGCGAAAAGAGGTGGAGCGCCGTGATGGTGGGCGCATCCTCTTCTCCAAGCGGTGGCCAGCTTTCCATATCGCGCCTCCTTTGAAGGGGTGTTCAATATGAAGCGGAAACGCTCTAGAGGGCAGCTATGACCATCGACCTGGAAAAAATGAGCAGCGATTGGCTGTCACGCATTGATGCGGCCCGCGACCTTGCCGCATTGGAAGCCGAACGCGTCGCCGCTTTGGGCAAGCAGGGGGCGATTACCGGCCTTCTCAAGACTTTGGGCGGCATGAGCCCGGAAGAGCGCCAGACCATTGGCCCGCGCATCCACACCCTGCGCGAAAGCGTGACGGACGCCATCGCGGCCAAGAAGGCGGCACTCGAGGCGGCGGAACTGGAGCGCAAGCTCGCGACCGAGACGCTCGACATGACCCTGCCGGTCGCGGCGGCTCCGCAAGGCAGCGTGCATCCGGTGAGCCAGGTGATGGACGAACTCGCCGAAATCTTCGCCGATCTCGGCTTTGCCGTCGCGACCGGGCCGGAGATCGAGGACGACTGGCACAATTTCAGCGCGCTCAACATCCCGGAAAGCCATCCTGCCCGCGCGATGCACGACACTTTCTATTTCGGCGCCGACAAGGATGTGGACGGCAAGCGCATGCTGCTGCGCACCCACACCTCGCCCGTGCAGATTCGCACGATGACGTCCCAAGAGCCGCCGATCCGCATCATCGCGCCCGGCCGCACCTACCGGTCCGACAGCGACGCGACCCACACGCCGATGTTTCACCAGGTCGAGGGACTGGTGATCGATCGCGGCATCCATATGGGCCACCTCAAATGGACGCTGGAAACCTTCCTCAAGGCCTTTTTCGAGCGCGACGACATCGTCCTGCGCCTGCGTCCCTCCTACTTCCCCTTCACCGAACCCTCGGCGGAGGTGGACGTCGGCTATTCAGTCGAAAAGGGGCGCCGCGTAATCGGCGGATCGGAAGGCTGGATGGAGGTGCTGGGAAGCGGCATGGTCCACCCCAAGGTGATCGCAGCCTGCGGCCTGGACCCCGATGAATGGCAGGGCTTCGCCTTCGGTTGCGGCATCGACCGGCTCGCCATGCTGAAATATGGCATGGATGACCTCCGCGCCTTCTTCGACGGCGACCTGCGCTGGCTCCGCCACTACGGCTTCGCGAGCCTCGACGTTCCCACTTTGAGCGGAGGAGTGGGCGCATGAAGTTCATCCCCTACCGCCTTTCCGTTCGCTTCGAGCGAAGTCGAGAAGGGGGGCCGAGCGCAGCCGAGACCTTCTTTCATCCAAGCCTCGCCTCCGCTCGGCGAGGTGTCTCGACTTCGCTCGACACGAACGGGATCTGATATGAAATTCACGCTATCTTGGCTGAAAGAGCATCTGGAGACGGATGCAAGCCTCGACACTATTCTCGAAACCCTGACCCAAATCGGCCTCGAGGTCGAAGGGGTGGAGAATCCGGCCGAGAAGCTCGCGCCCTTCATCGTCGGCCATGTGCTGACCGCCGATCGCCACCCGCAGGCCGACAAGTTGCAGATACTGTCGGTCGATACCGGCGAGGGCGCGCCGGTGCAGGTCGTCTGCGGCGCGCCCAATGCGCGCGCGGGCCTGAAGGGCGTGTTCGGCCCGCCCGGCGCCTATGTGCCGGGCAGCGACATTACGCTGAAGGTCGCCGCCATTCGCGGCGTCGAATCGAAGGGCATGATGTGTTCGGTGCGCGAGCTGGAGCTTGGCGACGCGCATGAAGGCATTATCGAACTGCCCGAAAATGCGCCGACGGGCGAGAATTATGCCCGCTGGGCGGGCCTCGACGATCCGGTCATCGACGTGTCGATCACGCCCAACAAGCAGGATTGCATGGGCGTGCGCGGCATCGCGCGCGATCTGGCGGCGGCGGGCCTCGGCCGGTTGAAGCCGCTTGCGCAGGCTTATGCGCCTGCCGGTGCGCGGGCGGGAGACGGGGCGGTAACCGACCTCGGCCAGCGCCTCGAACTCGCGCCGGTGGCAGGCGAAGGTGCGGGCCCCGATGTCCGCACCGATGACGAAGCGGGCTGCCCCGCTTTCTTCGGCCGCACCGTCTCCGGCGTCACCAACGGCACCGCGCCCGAATGGATGACGCGCCGCCTCAAGGCCATCGGGCAGAAGCCGATCTCCGCGCTGGTCGATATCACCAATTTCGTGATGTTCGACCTTGGCCGCCCGCTCCACGTCTATGACATGGCGAAGCTTCGGGGCGGACTTGTTGCGCGCAAGGCGCGGGCGGGCGAGCAGGTGCTGGCCCTCAACGGCAAGACCTACACGCTCGACGAGACGATGACCGTCATCGCCGACGACGCCCATGTTCACGATATCGGCGGCATCATGGGCGGCGAGGATTCGGGCGTGTCCGAAACCACCCGCGACGTGCTCATCGAATGCGCCTATTTCGATCCCGATCATATCGCACGCACGGGCCAGAAACTGACCCTTACCAGCGACGCGCGCCAGCGTTTCGAGCGCGGCGTCGATCCGGCCTTCCTGGAGGACGGCCTTACCGTCGCCACCCTGCTCGTCCAGGCGCTGTGCGGCGGCAAGGCGAGCGAAGTGACGCGCGCAGGCACCCCGCCAGCGGCGCCGCGCACCATCGCCTACGATACGCGCCGGGCCGAGGCGCTTGGCGGCATCGCCATCGCAGCCGATCGGCAGAAAGCGATCCTCGAATCCCTCGGCTTCACCGTATCGGATGACTGGCAGGTGACGGCGCCGAGCTGGCGCTGCGATGTGGAGGGCGAGGCCGATCTCGTCGAGGAAGTGATCCGCATTGAAGGCATCGACAAGGTGCCCGCGACGCCTCTCCCCCGCCAGCCGGGGGTTGCCAAACCGACCGCGACGCCCGCGCAGTTGCTTGAGCGCAGGGCGCGCCGCGCCGCCGCATCGCGCGGCCTCAACGAAGCCGTGACCTGGAGCTTCATCGCGGAAAGCGAAGCCGCGCCGTTCGGCGGCAGCGCCTGGATCCTCGACAATCCCATCAGCGAGGACATGAAGGCGATGCGTCCCTCACTGCTCCCCGGCCTGCTCGCCGCCGCCCGCCGCAACATGGCGCGCGGCGCGGAGAGCGTGCGGCTGTTCGAGGCGGGCCGCCGGTACCTCGCCGAGGGGGAAAGGCCGACATTGGGCATCGTCCTGGCAGGCGACCGGCTGGCGCGCGACTGGCGGACGGGCAGGGCGCAGGGCTTCGACGCTTATGACGCCAAGGCCGAGATCGCCGCGATCCTCGCCGCTGCGGGAGTGCCGGTCGAAAACCTACAGGTGCTGGGCGATGCCGCCGGCATCTATCACCCCGGCCGATCCGGCCGCTTCTGCCTGGGGCCGAAGAATGCGCTCGCCGAATTCGGCGAACTGCATCCGGCGATCCTGAAGGCGTTCGACCTTGGCGGCCCGGTGGTCGCGGGCGAAATCTATCTCGACGCCATTCCGCAGAAGCGCGCGGCGGGACGGATGCGGAGTGCCTATGCGCCGCCCGCATTGCAGGCGGTGAAGCGCGACTTCGCTTTCCTCGTTCCCGCCGATCTGCAGGCCGACGTCTTGCTGCGGGCGGTGAAGGGCGCGGACAAGCAGGCGATTATCGGCCTATCCTTGTTCGACGTCTTCACCGGCCAAGGCGTGCCGGAGGCGCAGAAGTCGCTCGCCATCGAAGTGACGCTGCAGCCGGGCGAGAAGAGCTTCACCGATGCGGAATTGAAGGACATTTCCGACCGCATCGTCGCGGCCGCTGCCAAGGTGGGGGCGCGTCTGCGTGACTGACGCGAAGGAAGAGCGCGTCCGCAAGGCCTTCGCCGATCAGGCGATGTGGTGCGAGCGGATGGGCTCTCCCTTCACGGCGCGCCTCTCGTCCGTGATCAGCGAGAGGATCGACCGTTCAACCGAAATCGGCCGGCGCGTGCTCAAATGGCCGGGCAATCCGGACGGCTGGGCCGACGGCCTGCCGCTGCGCCTGTGCGGCGGCCTCCATGCCCTGAAGCGGCGGGGGAGCGCGCCCGCGCTCACCGCTTGCTATCCGCCGCATCCCTTGCCGGAGGTGGATAGGCTTTGGGCGGCCGTCTCCGATGCGTTCAGCCGGGAAGAGGCGTTCCTGCTGCCCTGGCTCGACAATCCCCCGCAAACCAACGAAGTGGGACGGGCGAACGCGTTGATGAGCGGCCTGCTCGTCTTCGCGGCGACCTTCGGCAGGCCCATCGCGCTTCTTGAACTTGGCGCGAGCGCGGGG
>DATDNN010000271.1:0-8548 GCA_036518255.1 Allosphingosinicella sp.
TGGGCGCAACCGACGCGGAGGCGCTGGAGGCCTTCGCCCGTCTCGCACGGCACGAGGGCATTATCTGCGCCTTTGAATCCGCCCACGCTCTGGCACATGCGCTGAAGATGGCGGACCGCGACGGGGAAGAACAGATACTGGTCGTCAATCTCTCCGGCCGGGGGGACAAGGATATGGAACAGGCTCAGCGCCTGCTGGAGTTGCCGCAATGAACCGCTATCAGCCCATGTTCGACCGCGCGGCCGCGGAGGGGCGTTGTGCCTTCGGCGCCTTCGTGATGCTCGGCGATCCGGATCTGGAGACCAGCGCCGCCATCCTTGGCGCGCTCGTAAGGTCCGGCGTCGACATGCTGGAGGTCGGCATTCCTTTTTCCGATCCGGTTGCCGACGGCCCGGTGATCCAGGCCGCGGCCACTCGCGCTCTCCGAAAGGGCGTCAGGCCGGGCGACTGCCTCGATCTGCTCGGGACGTTTCGGGAATCCCACCCCGACGTGCCGGTTGGAATTCTGACCTATGCCAACATCCTGTCGGCGAGGGGGCGCACGGATTTCTACCGGCGCTGTGCGGTGGCGGGTGTCGACAGCGTCCTCGTGGCCGACGTGCCCGCCGCGGAGGCGGAGCCCTATGCCGCCGACGCGCGCGAACAGGGCATAGCGCCCGTCCTCATCGCCGCGCCGAACACGCCTGATCGCACGCTTGAGAAGATAGCGCGCTTGTCCGAAGGCTATACCTATTGCGTCGCTCGGACCGGCGTTACGGGTGCGCGAGAGTCGTTGACACTATCGCATCGTGATCTGTTCAAGCGCCTTGGAGAATTCGGCGCGCCCCCTCCGGTTCTTGGTTTCGGAATTTCGAAGCCCGAACACGTCAGAGCCGCCCGCCATGAAGGCGCCGCAGGCGTGATCTGCGGATCGGCACTGGTGGCCCATATCGAAGCAAGCGGACAGAACCCGGCCGGCGCGACAGCGGAGTTCGTCGGAATGATGCTTAAGTGATCTGAGCGATCACGAGCGGCCTCCCTAGCGTAAGCGCTTAGCATCGGCGGAGTTTAGAAATAAGACTTTGTGACAGGACAGTCCGGCGCTGTCAGGTTGAATTCTGCCGGCCCCAATTAACGGCGCCCTTGCCGCAGGCGTTCTAAGCATGATTCTCTGGGGCGATGGTGCTGCCGGTGAGGATTGAACTCACGACCTCAGCCTTACCAAGGATGCGCTCTACCACTGAGCTACGGCAGCATCGCCATCGGGCGAGGCGGGGCTATGGGAGGGGTGCCGCCCAATGTCAAGGCGGGTTGCGGCGAAGGGCCGGAAGAGTTTAGCGGGCGGGGATGAGCAAGGACGAGTCAGAACGGGCGAAACGCCTCGCCGAGGCGCTCCGCCAGAATCTCCGCCGCCGCAAGGCGCAGGCGCGCGGCGGCGCTTCAGAGCCAGCCGAGGGCGACCGCGGCGGCAAGGGCGATGGCGACGATCGCGCCGAGGGTTAGGCCGTGTTTCCTGATCATAGCGGCGCGCACTGATCGCGGAGCCAGCCCAGTACCTCGCCTTCGACGCGCGGGCCGACGATTTCCAGCACCTTGCGGTGATAGGCGTTCACCCACTCCCGCTCCGCCTGCGTCAGCATGGCGACATCGATAAGGGTGCGGTCGATCGGCGCGAAGGTCAGCGTTTCGAAGCCTAGCACCGGCTTTTCCGCGCCTTCGACGTCGAGGCGAATCACCAGCACGAGATTTTCGATGCGGATGCCATATTCGCCGGTTTTGTAATAACCGGGCTCGTTCGAAAGGATCATGCCCGCCTGCAGCGGCTCGTCCGCGCCCGCCTGGCTGCTGCCCGCCTGGGTGATGCGCTGCGGTCCTTCGTGGACGGACAGATAGCTGCCGACGCCATGGCCGGTGCCATGAGCATAATCGAGCCCCGCCTGCCACAGGAACTGCCGGGCGAAACTGTCGAGCTGCACGCCGCGCGTGCCTTCCGGAAAGCGGGCGGCGGCGAGGGCGATATGGCCCTTCAGGACGCGGGTGAAGCGGTCGCGCATTTCGGGCGTCGGCGTGCCGATGGCGACAGTGCGGGTGACGTCCGTCGTGCCGTCCGGATACTGGCCGCCCGAATCGACGAGGTAGAGCGATCCCGGCACGATCGGCCGGTTCGTCTCCGCGCTCGCCTTGTAATGAACGATGGCGCCGTTCGCGCCGGAGCCTGAAATGGTATCGAAGGAGAGGTCGCGCAGGTCGCCGCCCTTGCGGCGGAAGTCTTCGAGCTTGTCGGATGCGGCGATCTCGTCGAGCCCGCCCTTCGGCCCTTCCACCGACAGCCAGTGGAGGAAGCGCACGAGGGCCGCGCCGTCCCGCGCCTGCGCCGCCTTGTGCCCGGCGATTTCCGCCTCGTTCTTGATCGCTTTTGGCAGCACGGCGGGATCGCGTTTGCGGATTACCTTCGCGCCCGCGCCTTCCAGCGCCTCGAAGATCGCAGCGACGGCGCGCTCCGGATCGGCGACCACTGCCTTGCCGGCAAGGCCGCCGAGCCAGGCTTCGAACGCATCGCGCTCATGCACGCGCACGCCGTTGCCGAGATGCTGGCGCACCGTCTCGTCGAGCTTTTCCGAAGCGACGAACAGGTCGGCCGTGCCGTCCTGATGCACAGCGGCGAAGGATAGGGCAACCGGCGTGTGGCTGACATCCTCGCCGCGAATGTTGAACGTCCAGGCGATCGAATCGAGCGCGGAGAGAATGGCGGTGTCCGCCCTCTGTTCCTTCAGCCAGTCGCCCATATCCTGGCGCTTCGCCGCCGAGGATTTGCCGGCGAGCGAATCGGGCTGGACGATAAGGCGCGCCTGCGAAGGCGCCGGACGATCCGCCCACACCGCGTCGATCGGGTTGCGGGTGACGGCGATCAGCTCGGCGCCCCTGTCGGCGAGGGCTGTCCGCGCCTTCGCCACCCAGTCGCTGGTGTGGAGCCAGGGATCGTAGCCGATGCGTGCGCCGTCCTTCGCGTGGGCCTTCAGCCATTCCGCGATGCTGGTGTCGGGCACGGACTGATAGGACCAGTATTTGCCGTCCACCTGATCGCGCACCTGAAGCGTGTAGCGCCCGTCCGTGAAGATCGCCGCTTCCTGCGGCAGCACCACCGCCGCGCCCGCCGAACCCTTGAAGCCGGTGAGCCAGGCGAGGCGCTGCGCGTAGCTTCCAACATATTCACTCATATGTTCGTCGGTCAGCGGCACGACGAAGCCGTCGAGCCGGTCGGCCTCAAGCTGCGCGCGGAGGGCTTTCAGGCGATCTTCATAGCTGGACATGGGCTGCTTTCCGAAAGAGAGTGTTTTGCGACAGATAAGCCGTTCGGCGGCATTTCGCCACCGGCCGCATGCCACGGGGGCACATCCATGCGTTTCGCGCTTTCTCTCCTACTCCTCGCCGCTGCGCCGGGAGCACCGGCTCAAACCACGAAAGAAAAGATGACGGACATCACAAGCACACCGCCAAAGGCCGAAAAGCGCCCTTATTCCTATGAGCGTCACGGCTACACGATCGAGGATCCCTATTTCTGGCTGAAGGACCAGGGCTATCCCAAGGTCGATGACCCGGACGTCCTTGCCTACCTCAAGGCTGAAAACGCCTATTTCGAAGCGCGGATGAAGCCGCACGAAGGCCTGGTCGAAACTTTGTTCCAGGAGATGAAGGGCCGCATCAAGGAGGACGATTCCAGCGTTCCGATCAAGGATGGCGACTGGCTCTATTGGTGGGCGTTCAAGCCCGGGGCGCAATATCGCACCTGGTATCGCAAGCCCGCTGGCGGCGGCGCGGACGCCGTGATCTTCGACGAGGTCGCCGAGGCCGCGGGCAAGGAATATTTTCGCCTCGGGGCGCTGCAGGTGAGCCCGGACGGCAGGCTCGCCGCCACCCTGGTCGACGATGACGGGTCGGAACGCTTCAAATTGCGCATCCGCGATCTCGCCACCGGCAAGGATATCGAGACCGTTACCGATGTCGGCATCGGATCCCCGGTCTGGACGAGCGACAGCAAGGGCATCGTCTTCACCGAAGTGAACGAGAATTGGCGCAGCTACCGCGCCCGTCTCCACTGGCTCGGCCGGCCGGTGGCGGAGGACAAGACGCTGTATGAGGAAAAGGACGACAAGGGCTTTTCCGTCGGCGTTTCGAAATCGCAGGACGAAGGCCTCATCTTCATCTCGACCGGCGACAATGCGACAAACGAAGTGCGGTTCGTGCCCGCGTCGGCGCCCGAAGCGCCGCTCATCCTCATTTCGCCGCGCAAGACGAACCGGCAATATTCGGTGGACGCCTCGCACGGGAAATTGTGGATCCTGACGAACGACCAGCATGTCAATTTCCGCATCGCCGAAGCCTCGACCATGCAGCCGGGCGAATGGAAGACGGTGATCGCGGGTTCCGACCGCGTCTATCTGCGCGGGCTTACCGCCTATCGCGATCACCTTGCCATTTCCGAGCGGGTCGACGGCCTCGATCAGCTGCGCCTGCGTCAATATGACGGCAAGGAAATCCGCATCCCCTTCCCGGAAGCGAGCTATACCGCCGCCTTCGCGCACAATCCGGAATATGCGCCGGCCGCCTATCGCATCGGCTATTCCTCGATGGTGACGCCTGCGACCGTCTACGATTACGATCCGAAGAACGGCCGCCTCGAAACGCTGAAGGTGCAGGAAGTGCCGTCGGGTTACGACGCCAGCCAATATGCGACGGAACGGCTGACGATCACCGCCCGCGACGGCGCCAGGGTGCCGGTTTCCATCGTCTACAAGAAAGGCTTTGAAAAGAATGGCGAGGGGAAGGTCTTCCTCTATGCCTATGGCGCCTATGGCTATGCCGTGCCGCCGAGCTTCTCGACCAGCCGCATGAGCCTGCTCGATCGCGGCTATGCCTATGCCATCGCCCATATCCGCGGCGGCGACGACCTCGGCTATCAATGGTTCCTCGACGGCAAGCTCACGAAGCGCACCAACACGTTCAACGATTTCGTCGATGCGGCGAAGGGGCTGATCGCGGCGGGCTTCACGAAGCCCGGCAATATCGCGATCCAGGGCGGCTCCGCGGGCGGCGAGCTGATGGGCGTCGTCGCCAATACCGATCCCGACCTCTGGGGCGCGGTCGTGGCCGACGTGCCGTTCGTCGATGTGCTCAACACGATGCAGGATGAAAGCCTGCCGCTCACCCCCGGCGAATGGCCGGAATGGGGCAATCCGATCACCGACAAGGCGGCGTTCGAACTCATCCGCTCCTATTCGCCCTACGATCAGGTGAAGGCGCAAGATTATCCGCCGATGCTGATTACCGGCGGCCTCAACGACCCGCGCGTCACTTACTGGGAGCCCGCCAAATGGGCGGCGAAGCTCCGCGAAATGAAGACGGACGGCAACACGCTGCTCCTCAAGATCAACATGGGCGCGGGCCATGGCGGCAAGTCGGGGCGGTGGGAGCGGCTCCACGAAACCGCCGAAGCCTATGCCTTCGTGCTGAGCCAGCTGGGCGGCGGCGAATGACGCCGTTCGAGCGCGCCATCACCGCAGGCCCTGACGACATTGACGAATTGGGACACGTCAACAATGCGGTGTGGGTGCGCTGGATCCAGGACATGGCGACGGCGCACTGGAACGCCGTCGCCGATCCCGTCCATGTCGATGCCTATGTCTGGGTCGTGATCCGGCACGAGATCGACTATCTGCGCAGCGCCGGCCCGGGCGAGACGGTGACGGGCCGCACCTGGGTTGGTGAAGCACCCAAGGGCGCGCGCTTCGACCGGCATGTGGAATTCATCGGGGCCGACGGCAAGCCGCGCGTGCGGGCGAAAACAACCTGGGCGATCATCGACAAGGCTAGCGGACGCCCCCTGCGCGTCCCGCCCGAAGTCGCGGCGCCTTTCCTCAGCTGAAGCGGCGGACCGCCTCGACGATGCTCGGATAGGCCTTGGCGCTCACCGCGAAGCCCATGTGCGTGCAGTCGAGTTCCAGCCGCGCGTCGCTCTCATGCGCCTCTCCCCGCGCGGCGCATACCGCCACGATGCCGTCGCGCCGCGACCAGATGGCGAGCGTCGGCACCGGCGGCTTTTCGGCAGGGTCGGTGTCTATGGGCGGCGCATCGACCGGATGTCCGGCGACCAGTTCATAGAGGCGCCACACATTGTTATTGCGGCGGTCGCCGGAAAAGGGGGAGCCGAGGGTGACGACCTTGGAAATAAGCTCCGGCCGCGCTTTCGCGACCTCGCGCGCGAAAAGGCCGCCGAGGCTCCAGCCGACCAGGATGACCGGCCGTCCGCCCCCCAATGCTTCCACCCGCGCCGCGATGCGCGCGATCGTGTCGGGTCTCGCGCCCTTGTTGAGGCCCATGCCCCAGCCATCGACGCGATAGCCCGCTTCCGCCAGGGCGCGTTGCAGGCCCAATGTCGTGCGATCCGTCGCCAGAAAGCCGGGGATCACCATCAGCGGCTCACCGCCCGCAGGGCCGCGCTCGCCCAGGCGCCCGAAGGACCGCCAGCCGCGCGACACGATCGCCGCTGCCTCGCGCAGCTGCATCCAGCGCGGCGGCGGCCTGTCGTGGAAACGGTTAGAGATATTCTCCCCCCATCAGACCCTGCAACGCCTTCGGGAGCCGCACCCGGCCCTCGGTCGTCTGATGATTTTCGAGCAGCGGCACCAGGATGCGGGGCGAGGCGAGCGCGGTGTTGTTCAGCGTGTGAACGAAGCGCACCTTGCGCTCGCCATCGCGCCAGCGGAGGTTCGCGCGGCGCGCCTGCCAATCGTGCAGGGTCGAGCAGCTGTGCGTCTCGCGATATTTGCCGAGCGAAGGCACCCAGCTCTCGATATCGTTCATCCGATATTTGCCGAGGCCCATGTCGCCGGTGGATGCCTCGATCACCTGATAGGGGATTTCGAGATCCTTCAGCAGCATTTCGGCATTGGCGAGGAGCCTGGCATGCCACCCGGCGGAGACCTCCGGATCGTCCTCGCAGATCACATATTGTTCGAGCTTGTAAAATTGGTGGACGCGCAGCAGCCCGCGCACGTCGCGCCCGGCGCTTCCCGCCTCGCGGCGGAAGCAGGGCGAATAGCCCGCATAGAGGATGGGGAGCTTTTCAGCCTCCAATATCTCGCCGCTATGGAGGCTCGTCAGCGCGATCTCGCCGGTGCCCGCGAGATAAAGTTCGTCCTTGGGAACCTCATAGGCTTCTTCCTCATGCCCCGGGAAATGGCCGGTGGCGACGAAGGCGGAGGGCCGCGCGAGCGCCGGCACCGTCATCATCGTGAAGCCCTCGGCCGACAGCTTCTGCTGCGCCCAGAACATCAGCGCCTGTTCAAGGAGCGCGAGCCGCCCCTTCAGGCAATATTGCCGCGAACCCGACACCTGCGTGATGCGGCCGAGATCGGCCCAGTCGTTCATCTCGATCAGTTCGACATGATCGCGCGGCTGGAAATCGAACGCAGGCACCGCGCCTTCCCGCCGCACCACGACATTGTAGCTTTCATCCGGCCCGACCGGCGCGCCGTCCCATGGAATGCCGGGCAGGCGCAGCATCAGCGCATTCAGCGCCTCGCTCTTCTCGCCAAGCCCCGCTTCGATACCCGCAATCTCCGCCCCGATCGCCTTGGCCTTCGCGCCGAGCGCGGGGCGCTCCGCGGGATCGCCCGACTTGAAACTGTCGCTGATCGCATGGCGCTCGGCACGAAGCCGGTCGACCGCCGTCTTTGCCTCCCGCACCTCGGCATCCAGGACCAGCAGCGCGTCGAGGTCGATGGCAACATTCTTGTCGGCAATCGCCTTCTCGACGACGCCGCGATTCTCTCGGATAAAAGCAAGGCTCAGCATGGAAGAGCGCTTAATGCACTATGCACTTCATGCACAAGGTGGCGGTGATGGAGGCTAGGAAGCCTCTAATCCAAGCAGATTATAAAACATTTTTGTCTAACCCCTCCCTGCCCTCATTTTTAGCGCGAAATGATGAGTTGGCCTTCTGGCGGTGCGCCAAGCGCCCTATGCAGACATACAGCCGAGCTGAGGATGCCTTCGAGAGTTACACCTGTTCATCAGTGAAGATAAACAAGCTATGAGGTAAAGCGGACACCCCAACTCACGTCGCTTCAGGTACTTTCTTCACGGATTGCAATAGCCGCAATAGTTTGGCCGCGCCTTCCGCGATGAATCAATACGATGCTCCACATGATGACCGCAATTGTCGCGGCAATGCTCCTCCGCCCAGATTTCCAACGTGGGGCCATAACACCATTCGCAGGGGCGCCCTTCACGAGTCCTTGCCGTCCAATCCGGATATCCGCAACACGGACACCTGACCTGTGGCCGTCTTGCAAGATCCGCCGCCGCGGCCGCGAGCGCGTTCATTCTGGTAGTGTTCACATGTGCTCGCATGTCTGCTTCCAGCCAAACGAAACCGAAAACCCTTATGGGGCTCTCACAAACAGATTTTAACTTCGCCCACTTACGCAAACGTTTGGAGATACGGGCCCGGTCGTAACCCCCCCCACCACTATCGCGTATAGGGAAAGCCGCCGAGGGAGATGGTGCC
>DATDNN010000272.1:0-4779 GCA_036518255.1 Allosphingosinicella sp.
AAGTGGTCGGCGCGGTGAACAAGGGCTGGGACGTCGCCAAATATCTCCTGGGCCACGAGCGCGAAATGATCAGCGGCATGGGCCTTGGCGGCAGCGGCGCAGGCGACAGCCTCGGCGCGGCTTTGAAGGAGCGGCTGGCAGACGATCCGATCCTCCGCGCCGATGTCGCGCGCTTCGATGTCGACGCGCTCGCCTTCAAGGCCATGGCGGAGAAGTTCATGGACGAGCTGAAGGCCGGGCAGGCCCATCCCGCCCAGCCATCGATGATGAAATATGCGGGGACCGAGCTCAACAAGGCGCGGCACGAACTCATCATGGCAGCCGGCGGCTCAAACGCGCTTGAATGGGAAAGCGAGCGGTCGAAAGGCGGCAAGGCGGCCCGCGAATGGCTCCGCACCAAGGCCAATTCGATCGAGGGGGGCACGAGCGAAGTGCAGCTCAACATCATCGCCAAGCGCATTCTGGATTTGCCGGGGGCTTAGCAATTCAGCCCCTCTCCCCTTCAGGGGAGAGGTTGGGAGAGGGGGGAGTCCTCTTAATCAACATCATGGCCGGACAGAGAGACTTCCCCTCTCCCCGGCCCTCTCCCCTGAAGGGGAGAGGGAGGAGAATATGCCACTCTACCTCACCGAAGATCAGGCGATGCTCCGCGATACGGCGCGGGATTTCATAGCGAGCGAAGGCGCGATCGCCACGCAGCTACGCAAATGGCGCGACATGCATTGCAAGGACGGGTTCGGCCACGCGCTTTGGAAGCAGTTCGCGGAACTGGGCTTTACCGGCATCCTGGTCGATGAAGGCGATGGCGGTCTCGGCCTCGGCCATGTCGAGGCGGGCCTAGTGCTGGAGGAGATCGGGCGGAACCTCACGCCTTCGCCTTTCCTCATCACGTCCGTCGCCGTGGTCGAGGCGTTGCGCGGCACGAAGCTTCGCGAACGCTGGCTGCCGGGCATTCTCTCCGGCGACACGGTCGCGGCGCTGGCCGTCGATGAAGGGCCGAAGCACCGGCCCGAGGCGATCGCCATGACGGCCGAGCGCTCCGGCAATGGCTTCAAGCTCACGGGCCGCAAGCAATTCGTGGTGCAGGGCGCATCGGCCGATTTCTTCGTGGTCGCGGCCAGGGCGGGCGAGGGGCTCACCCTCTTCGCCATCGATAAGGGGGCAAGCGGACTCGATGTCGAAGGCGTGCGGCTTGCCGACAGCAGCATCGGCGCGCGGCTGGATTTTAACGGCGTCGAGGTGGATGCGGACGCGGTGATCGGTGAGGTCGGCGGCGGTGAAACAGTGCTGAAGCGTGTGCTTAACGCCGGCCGCGCGGGCGCTGCGGCCGAGATGGTGGGCGTGGCGTCAGGCGCAATGACCATGACCGTCGATTACCTCAAGCAGCGGAAGCAGTTCGGCCGCCTGATCGGCGAGTTCCAGGCGCTCCAGCACCGCGCCGCGCATCTCTATTCCGAACTCGAAATCGCCCGCGCTGCGGCCTTGAAAGCCCAGCAGCTGCTGGACGATAGGAGCGAGAAGGCCGAACTGATGGTGCATGTCGCCAAGGCCAAGGCGGGGCGTGTCTCCACCCTCGCCGTGCAGGAAGGCGTCCAGATGCACGGCGGCATCGGCATGACCGACGAATATGACATCGGCCTCTACATGAAGCGGGACCGGGTACTGAACGAGCTTTTCGGCGACGCAAATTACCACGCCGATCAGGTGGCGCGGATGAATGGTTATTGACCCTTGTCCTGGGTAGCTCCGCCCGACGCTGCTCTCGTTAAGACGAAGGTTAGATCCGCTTCAGGAGCAGGTTCATATGGGCCGAGGCGATCGGCTTGGCGCGGTCCTGTTGCCAGGCGTGCGCCTCGACGCTTGCCACCCTTTTGCCGAGCCGGGTGATCAGAGCGGCGGCATAGGTGTCGTGGACGGTGCCGCCACGCATGAAATCGACGGTGACGTTGATCGGCTTCGCCACCGCGCCGCTCTTCTCGCCCAGTTGGTCGTAGAGCGTTCCAAGCGCCGCGAATTCCAGCAGCCCGGCTATGGCGCCGCCATGAAGATAGCCGGGCCTCCCGACCACCGGATCGGCAAAGGGCATGATCCAGAGGAGGCTGCCATCTTCGCTGCGGCCGGTGCGCAGGCCCAGAAGCCGCGCATAGGGAGGCAGGTGATCGCCGAACATATCAGTCGGCGGCCTTCCGGTTCTTGCGCCAGATCGCGACGATGATGACGATGAAGGCGGTAAGGCGGATGAGATAGAAATAGCTCGCTTCCTCCACCGGAAAATCCGTGAGGGCGAGCAGCGCCTGGGTGAGGCCGAGCAGCCAGAAGGCGATCGCGAAGGCCGCGAACAGCCCGTCCCCCGTACTCCGCCAGAAGCGGAGAAAATACAGCCCTGCGGCCAGAAATCCCATCGTGATCATGCCGGACAGGAAATGGAATAGGGTCATGCCTCTTCCCCCATGTCCCAGATAAGACCGAACAGCAGCACGCCGACCGCGGCGAGCGATAGGCCGAGCCGCAGCATCTGTAGGTTGAGCCAGTGGATGACGAGCACGTCGAGGATGACCGCAAAGGCGTTAGCCGCAAGGAGACCGAAGCACAGAGCGCTCCAGAGGAGGAGGCGCGCGCCCGTCCGCATATAGCTGCGGGCGAGTAACCACGCGCAGAGACCAGCCGTCCCGAAGCAGAGAAGATAGACGAAGGTGCGGAAGATATCGAACATCCGTCAGCCCTTCCTCAACCTGAACGCATCCGAAAAAGCGCGGAGCTGATCGCTTCCGGCCGTGACGATGATGCGCCGAACTTCGTCCGGACGTTTGGCATAATAAGCGACGGCCTCGTCCGCCAGCGCTTTGATGGCCGGGGAAGCGGGCGCATAGCTGGCCTCCCCGCCCGGCGCGGTGGCGACGAGGCCTGCCGACACCAGGGCATCGATACTCTGGGACACGACCGAATCGCTGCCCCGCAACGCCGCCACAAGATCGCCGGGCGTCCAGCATCGCTCCGGATCCTGCTTCAGCAGCAGAAGCAGCTCGATCGACCATACCGACCGGAAGGAGCTCCGGATAAAGGTCAAAAGGTTCGCGCTTGCCGGCATCCGTCTCCGGAAGATGTTGTTGTTTCAGGAGGACCGCGGGCGCGGCCGGGTAGCGCCATTTTTAGGACGCCGGTCCGCCGGATCAACCCCTCAAAGGTACAAAGTGTTTCCTCTTGCGAACCGCGAAAGGGCAGGGCAGTGTCGCCGCGCGCGGGGGCGCATGGCCGGCTTTTGCCGGCTGTTTGTGCGTGGAGTGCGTCCCTGTGAATGCCGAAACCCGAGTCGAAAGCTTCGATCGCCGTCAGCTTCTTGCCGCACTCAAGGCCTTCCGCCGGGGGGATTTTTCGGTGCGGCTTCCCGAAGAGCTGCCCGGGCTCGATGGTGAAATCGCCGCCCATTTCAACGATATCGTCGGCCTGAACGACCAGATGACCCGCGAATTCCGCCGCCTGTCGCAGGTGGTGGGTAAAGAGGGCAAGATGCTCCAGCGCGGCCGTCTGAAGGGCGGCGGGGGCGATTGGGACAGCGCCGTCCAGTCGGTGAACGAACTCATCGAGGATCTCGTCCAACCAACCGCCGAAGTCTCGCGCGTCATCGGCGCGGTGGCGAAGGGCGACCTGTCCCAGACCATGTCGGTCGAGATCGACGGACGCCCCTTGCGCGGCGAATTCCTGCGCATCGGCAAAGTGGTGAACACGATGGTGGAGCAGCTCGCCTCCTTCGCGTCCGAAGTGACGCGCGTGGCGCGCGAAGTGGGAACCGAAGGCAAGCTTGGCGGTCAGGCCAATGTGAAGGGCGTTGCCGGGACCTGGAAGGACCTCACCGACAATGTGAACGCCATGGCCGGCAATCTTACGAGCCAGGTCCGCAACATCGCCGAGGTGACGACCGCGGTGGCGCGCGGCGACCTTTCCAAGAAGATCACCGTGGACGTGAAGGGCGAAATTCTCGAGCTCAAAGACACTATCAACACGATGGTGGACCAGCTCAATGGCTTCGCGTCGGAAGTGACCCGCGTGGCGCGCGAGGTGGGTACCGAAGGGCGTCTCGGCGGCCAGGCCCAGGTGCCGGGCGTCGCGGGCACCTGGGCCGACCTGACCAACAACGTGAACCTGATGGCTGCCCACCTGACCGGCCAAGTTCGCAACATCGCCGAGGTGACGACCGCCGTTGCCCGAGGCGACTTGTCGCAGAAGATGTTCCTCGAGATCGAAGGCCGCCCTGTTCGAGGCGAGTTCCTCCGCATTGGTACGACCGTTAACTCAATGGTCGACCAGCTCAACTCGTTCGCCGCGGAAGTGACGCGCGTCGCGCGCGAGGTCGGCACCGAAGGCAAGCTGGGCGGCCAGGCCGACGTGCAGGGCGTGGCCGGCACGTGGAAGGACCTGACCGAGTCGGTCAACTTCATGGCCGGCAACCTGACGAGCCAGGTGCGCAACATTGCCGACGTGACGAAGGCAGTGGCGGCGGGCGACCTGTCGAAGAAGATCACGGTGGACGTGAAGGGCGAAATCTCGGAGCTGAAGACCACGATCAACACCATGGTCGACCAGCTCAACTCGTTCGCGGCGGAAGTGACGCGCGTGGCGCGCGAGGTCGGCACCGAGGGCAAGCTCGGCGGCCAGGCCGACGTGCAGGGCGTGGCCGGCACGTGGAAGGACCTGACCGAGTCGGTCAACTTCATGGCCGGCAACCTGACCAGCCAGGTGCGCAACATCGCCGAGGTCACCACCGCGGTGGCCGCCGGCGAT
>DATDNN010000273.1:0-9888 GCA_036518255.1 Allosphingosinicella sp.
TCGGCCCGTCGGGCTGCGGCAAATCGACGGTCCTTCGTACCTTGAACCGCATGAACGACACGATCGCCAATGCGCGGGTCGAAGGGCGGATCGAACTGGACGGCGAGGACATTTACGCGCCGTCGATGGACGTGGTGCAGCTCCGCGCACGCGTCGGCATGGTGTTCCAGAAGCCGAACCCCTTCCCCAAATCGATTTACGAAAACGTCGCCTACGGCCCGCGCATCCACGGTCTCGCCGCAGGGAAGGCGGAGCTCGACCAGATCGTCGAAAAGTCCCTGCGCCGCGCGGGCCTCTGGGACGAAGTGAAGGATCGCCTTCCCGACAGCGGCACGGCGCTTTCGGGCGGCCAGCAGCAAAGGCTCTGCATCGCCCGCGCCATAGCGGTGAACCCGGAAGTGATCCTGATGGACGAGCCCTGCTCGGCGCTCGATCCGATCGCGACGGCGAAGATCGAGGAGCTGATCCACGAACTGCGCGGCCGCTACGCCATCGCCATCGTTACCCATAACATGCAGCAGGCGGCCCGCGTATCGCAGCGCACCGCTTTCTTCCACCTCGGCACGCTCGTCGAATATGGCGACACGTCGGAAATCTTCACCAATCCGCGCGAAACCCGCACCAAGGATTACATCACCGGCCGCTACGGCTGAGAAGGACGAAGGTCATGGCCACCAGTGGACATACGATCAAGGCGTTCGACGACGAGCTCGATCAGCTGCGCGGCAATATCGCGCAGATGGGCGGTCTTGCCGAAGAGGCGATCAAGGAAGCGATGCGCGCGCTCGTCCAGCGCGATACCGAGGCTGCGGCCCGCCTCGTCGAAGCCGACCGGAAGATCGACGCGCTGGAAACCGAGGTGGAACGCGCCGCCGTCCAGATCATCGCGCTGCGGGCACCGATGGCGGACGATCTGCGCGATGTCGTCGCGGCACTGAAGATCGCGGGCGTCGTCGAACGGATCGGCGATTATGCCAAGAATATCGCGAAACGCGTGCCGGTGCTGGAACAATCCGGCACGATCGCGCCCCTCTCCCTCCTGCCCGAAATGGCGCGGATCGCGGGCGAGATGGTGGCGAATGTGCTGAACGCCTTTGCCGCGCGGGACGCGAAGGCCGCCATCGCGGTGTGCGAACGGGACGAGGCGCTGGACAATTTCTACAACAGCATCTTCCGCTCCCTCCTCACCTTCATGATGGAAAATCCGCACAACATCACGCCTGCGACGCACCTCCTGTTCATCGCCAAGAACCTGGAGCGGATCGGCGATCACGCGACGAACGTGGCGGAAATGGTCTATTTCGCCGCCACGGGCCAGCACATGACCGACCGGCAGCGCGGTTCTACGACCGGCTCGGGGATCTGACCATGGCGAAGGGGCGCATCCTTCTGGTCGAAGACGACAGCGCGCTCGCCGAACTGCTCATCTACAATCTCGAGCGCGAGGAGTTCGCGGTCGAGCATACGGCCGACGGTGAAGAGGCGCTAATGCTGGCGCGGGAAACGCCGCCCGACCTCGTCCTGCTCGACTGGATGATCGAGGGTGTGTCCGGCATCGAGGTATGCCGCCGCCTGCGCCGTCACTCCGAAACCGCCAATGTGCCGATCATCATGCTCACCGCGAGAGGCGAGGAGCCGGACCGGCTGCGCGGCTTCGAGACCGGCGCCGACGATTACGTCACGAAACCCTTTTCGCCCAAGGAATTGCTGGCGCGCGTGGGCGCGGTGCTCCGGCGCGTGCGCCCCGCGCTTGCGGGCGAGAAGCTTACCTATGCCGATCTCGAGATGGACATTGTCAGTCACAAGGTAAAGCGCGGCGGCGAGTTCATTCCCCTCGGCCCCACCGAATTCCGGTTGCTCCGGCACTTCCTGGAGCATCCCGGCCGCGTCTTCTCCCGGGAGCGGCTGCTCGACTCCGTCTGGGGACACGACAAGGATATCGAGGCGCGCACAGTGGATGTCCATGTCCGCCGTCTCCGCAAAGCCATCAACGAAGGCGGAAGACCGGACATTGTCCGCACCGTCCGTTCCGCAGGCTATGCGCTCGACAGCGAAGGACGGCTCTGACGTCAATTCAGGCCTTCGACAGTTCAGAGATAAGCGGTTCTGCGGGAACGGGAAGCCGAAGGATAAAATCTGTCTCAGCATCGTTAATCAGCCGGGAGGGCTGAAAGACGGCCGGAGAGCCGCCGTTAGGAGGTCTGATGAGACGGATACTTTTCGCAGCCACGTTGCTGATCGGTGGCGCTGCATTCGCGCAGGACGCGCAGCCAACGGAGACGAAGACGGAAAATACGCAACATGCGCAGGGCATGCATGCGCATCCGGAGGCCGCCAAAGAAAGCAATATGAAGGCGGCGCACAAACCGGCACATAAGCCGACGCACAAATCGGCCGAAAAGGCAACGCACAAGCCAGCCGCATCCGGTGCCGGTGAGGGAATTACCGCCGAAGGCACCCGCCCCGAAGGCGTCGCGATCGCACCTCCCGGAACCAATGTTCTGGCAACCCCAGCTCCTGGGGCCGGAGTGATGGTATCACCAGATCAAGGCGCGATGTTTGCAACGCGCCCCGCTACAGAGGATTACCCGCGTTGCTCGCGCAACGTGACGGACAATTGCCTGCAGCGAGGACCGCGCTAACCGGCGAAGCTGGCGCCACGGGCCTATCTGGGTACAGTATTTAAGCTGTGGCGGAGCGGTTGGCGGGAAATGGACAGGTCATTCCCCAACCAGCTTCATAAGCCGGCGCTCGATCGGTGCGAGAACGGGGCCAAGCTCATGGCCCCGTTTGAGCACATGGCCATGTTCCCCGATCAGCGCCCACATGCCCTGGCGGTTGCGGAGCGCCGGACGCTTTTCGATCCGCACTTCGGGGTGTTCGGCGGAACGGCGGAAGGCCGCGAAGGAGGCGGCGTCCTTGCCGAACTCCATCGCATAATCCTTCCAATGCCCCGCCGCGACCATCCGGCCGTAAAGATCGACGATACGGTTCAGTTCGCGCCGCTCGAACGCGACTTGCGAAGGCCGGACGCCTGAATGAGGAAAAAGGGTAATATCCCCCATCAGGCGCGATCTCTCCGTGCCTCTTCCCGCGCATCCATCAGGGCTTGCAGGCGGGCGCGCAGTTCCTCCACTTCACGATTGAGCGCGTCGAGCTTCTGACCGGCAGGGTCGCAGCTTTCGGAGCAGGGCGTGCCATATGGCACGAACGCCTTGACATAATCGCCAGCCTCGACGGGAACCGGCCGGGCCGGGATGCCGACCATGGTCGCGCCTTCCGGTACATCCTTCGTCACCACCGCATTGGCGCCGACCCGCGCGCGATCACCCACCAGGATCGGGCCGAGCACCTGCGCGCCGGAGCCGATGATGACCCCGTTGCCGATCGTCGGATGGCGGTGTCCCTTCGCCCCACCCGCAGGATTGGTGCCGCCGAGAGTGACGTTCTGATAGATGGTGACATCGTCGCCGATCACGGCGGTTTCCCCGATCACGGTAAAACCATGATCGATGAAGAAGCGTCGCCCGATGGTGGCGCCGGGGTGGATGTCGATCGCCGTCAAGAAGCGGGAGAGATGGTTCACGAGCCTGGCGAGGAAATAGAGCTCACCCCTGTAGAGCCAATGCGCCGCGCGATGGAACACCAGCGCCCACACGCCCGGATAGAGCAATATTTCCCAGCGGGAGCGGGGGGCAGGATCCCGGGCTTTCACCGAGTCCAGATAGGCGATCAGCCCTGACAGCATTGGCAACCCACTCCTGTTCGACGGGAGAGAGATAGGCCCCTCCCCCGCCGATTTCCAGCGTCAGCCGATCAGAGGGTGGCGTGAACGGTCGCCACCGCCTTCACCACCGCGCCGATCCGCGCGGCGGCCTGAATGACGTCCGATGGCACGCCGTGCTGTTTCAGCACCTTTTCATGGCTGTCGATGCACATGCCGCAACCGTTCATCGCGGAAACGGCGATGCTGAACAGTTCGAAATCCGCCTTGTCGATACCGGGCGATCCGATCACGTTCATGCGCAGCTTTGCCGGCAGCGTGCCATATTCCGGGTTCGAAACGAGGTGGACGAAGCGGTAGTAGACATTGTTCATCGCCATGACGGCGGCGGCTGCACGGGCGGCGTTCGCCGCCTCTTCCGACAGCTTGCCAGCGACCTCCGCTTCGGCGGCCGCTACGATCGGCCGGTAGCCGGTGCCGTGCGCGCAGGCGAGAAGCAGGCCGTATTTGCGCTGATCGCCCAGGATCTGATCGGACAGGAGCGACCCCATGTTGAGCCGCAGATCCTTGGCATAATCGGGAAGCGTGTCGGCGAATTCCTTGAGAGACATGGTCTTTCCTTATCTTGCGAGGGCATGAAAAAGGGGCGCGGGGCATAGCACCCGCGCCCCTTCCAAAGGGTCCCGCCGGCGCGCCGAGGGCTTAGGGAAGGCGCGCCTTGACGAGGGGAGTTCGCGGGACCCCGTTAGGCGGCGGGCTTCAGAACCTCTTCGCCCTCGTGCCAGTTGCACGGGCAGAGCTCATCGGTCTGGAGCGCATCAAGAACGCGGAGCGTCTCCTGCGGATTGCGGCCGACGTTGAGGCCGTTCACCGTCACGTGCTGGATCACATTGTCCGGATCGACGATGAAGGTGGCGCGATAGGCGACGCCTTCTTCCGGATGCAGGATACCGAGCGCATCGGCGAGCTTCTTCGCATTGTCCGCGATCCACGGGAAATCGGCGGCGGCGAGGCGCTCATCCGACTTGCGCCAGGCGAAGTGAACATGGCTGGTGTCGGTCGAGGCGCCGATCAGCACCGCGTCACGATCCGCGAAATCCTTCTGGAGTTCGCCATAGCCGATGATTTCGGTCGGGCAGACGAAGGTGAAATCCTTCGGCCAGTAGAAGAGCACCTTCCACTTGCCATCCTTCTTGCCGAGGTCGATCGTCTCGCCGCCCGGAAGGGCGTCGACGCCCTGCTGAACTGGAAGAACGAATTCGGGAAGCTTGTCGCCAACGGTGAGCATTATTGTCTCCTGCAAAGGGGGTTGGGGTCTAAAACTGTTGAACGCCGATATAGGGGCTGTTTTTCATCGATCAAATTGATAAGTTCGCATGAACTGATCGAGAAAGCCGATGAACACCTATCTCCCTACCCTGAAGCAGCTGCAATATCTCGTGGCGCTGAAGGACCATGGTCATTTCGGCCGCGCGGCGGAGGCCTGCTTCGTCACCCAATCCACCCTGTCAGCAGGTCTTCGAGAGCTTGAGTCCCTGATCGGCATCACGCTCGTCGAACGGACGCGTCGCGTGGTACGTTTCACGCCCTTGGGCTCACGCATCGCGGAAAAGGCACAGCGCGTCCTGCGCGAGGTAGAGGAACTGGCCGACATGGCCCGGGCGGCAGGCAAGCCGCTGTCCGGCGAGCTCCGGATGAGCGTCATTCCCACCATCGCGCCTTTCCTCCTCCCCCGCCTGCTCCCCGAATTGCGCAAGGACTGGCCGGACCTCAAGCTGTTCCTGCGCGAAGAGACGAGCCAAGCGGCCTGCGATTCCCTGCACCGGGGGCAGGTGGATTGCGTGCTCCTCGCCCTCCCCTTTCATTGCGGAGAGGTGGAAAGTGAAACCCTGTTCGACGACCGGCTTTTCGTCGCCTTCCCGCCGGGCGACACGCCCCCCGCCCATGCCACGCCCGCGGCGATCGACGAGGAACGGCTGCTCCTTCTCGAAGACGGCCATTGCCTGAAGGAACATGCCCTCGCCGCCTGCAACCGCCCGGAACTCCGCGCCGAAGCGACGATGCTCGGCACCTCGCTTCACACTCTGGTGCAGATGGTCGGCAACGGTCTCGGCATGACTTTGGTCCCGGAAATGGCGGTGAAGGCCGGCATTCTGGATGGCACCGGCGCTACCGCAAAGCTGCTCGAAGCCGACCATGCCAGCCGCCATATCGCCCTTATCTGGCGCAAGAACAGCCCGCGCGAAAAGGAATTCCGGTTACTGGCGAAGGCTTTGCGGGAAGAGACCGGGCGCTGACCGCACTTACCATCCAACACCCTGATCTGCAGCGATAATTGCAGCTTCGCCTTGTCGGCATCGAACGTCGCGCGTATAGGCTGACAGTGGGGGAAACGAATGATGCGACGCACTTGGAAGTTCGGACTGGGTTTGCTTGGGCTGCTGGCGGCGGGAACCGCCTTTTCGCAGGCGCAGGAGAGTGCGCCCATTCCAGCCGATGACAAGGTGACCCCGGAGGAATTCGACGTCGAACTCGGACGGCTGGCGGAACGGATGACGGTGCCGGTCGAGGTCGCGGGCAGCGGGCCTTACCATTTCGTCGTGGATACGGGCGCCGAGCGAACGGTGATTTCGCGCGCGCTCGCCGATCAGCTGAAATTGCAGCCGGGCCGCCCCGTGACGATGCACAGCATGGGCGGCGTCGACCGCGTGGATACGGTGCGCATTCCGCATCTGGAACTCAACGCCAAGTCGGTCAGCGACATCGACGCGCCCGCGCTCAACGAAGCCTATCTCGGCGCCAAGGGGATGCTGGGCGTCGACACGCTGCAATCCCAGCGCGTGACCTTCGACTTTGAAAAGAAGACGATGAGCATCGCGCCCTCGCGCGAGGCGAGGCGCCGCACCGGATCGGGCAACGACATCATCGTCACGGCGCGCAGCCGGTTCGGACGCCTGGTACTGGTGGACGCCAGCCTCGACGGACAGAAGGTCTGGGTGATCGTCGATACCGGTTCGGACGCGACGATCGGCAACAGCGTGCTCCGCCGAAAACTCGAGAAGAAGCACCGGCTCGGCCAGACTTTCCCGGTCGAGCTGATCAGCGTGATGGGGGAGAGAGTGGCCGCTGATCAGGCCGTGGCGCGCGAGCTGGAACTGGGCGGCGTCACGATGACGGGAATGCCCGTCGCCTTTGCCGACGTGCCGCCCTTCGCCAAGCTGGATCTGGAGGACAAGCCCGCGCTGCTCCTCGGCATGGACGCGCTACGCACCTTCTCCCGCGTATCAGTGGATTTCGCCGAGCGGCGGGTGCGCTTCCTGCTTCCGGATGTGTCTCAGGTTCGCGACAGGACGATGCTCGCGAAGCGCTGATTGGAGGCGGCTGCCCCTCAATCCATGTGTTTAAGGCCGACCCGCAGATAATCCCAGCCGGTGATGAGCGTGAGCACGGCGGCCGCCCACAGGCTGACGAGGCCCACATCGTGCACCCAGGGCCATTGCGGCGTCGCGCCCGCAAGGATGAGGGCGCCGAGCGAGACGAGCTGGAACGTCGTCTTCCACTTGGCGAGTTGGCTGACCGGCACGGAAACCTGGATCCCGGCGAGGAACTCTCGAAGACCCGATACCATGATTTCGCGCAGCAGGATGATCAGCGCGGCGATGGCGTGGACGCCGGATATAGTGCCGATGAAGACGAGCATCAGGATCACGGCCGCGACCATGATCTTGTCCGCAATCGGATCCAGGAACACGCCGAGCCGCGACACCGTGCCGCGCGCGCGGGCAAGATAGCCGTCGAAATAATCGGTGATGCCCATCAGGCAGTAGACCGCGAAGGCCAGGGCATAATCGAACCAGCCGCCGCCCGGCCACAAAAGCGCCACCAGGACGGGCACCGTGACAATCCGCGAAAGCGTGAGAATATTCGGCAAGGTCAACATCAGCGGACAGTCTTAACCGCTTTTCAGGTGAAATGAACCCGATTGTTCTCAACCCGTATCGTGGTCTGTCCATGTGTCATTGGACCATCTTGAAAAGGGCGCTATGACCGGCCCATGATCCCGGTTCATCCGCTGGCCTGACGATGCAAGCATCCTTCCACCTGCTCGGCCATCGCCGCTTCCTGCCCTTGTTCGTCACCCAGTTCCTGGGCGCGTTCAACGACAATCTCTACAAGTCGGCGATGGTGATCCTCGTCACCTACGCCATCTACAGCGATCCCACGAAGGAGGCCTCGTTCAATGCGATTGCGGGGGGATTGTTCATCCTGCCCTTCTTCCTGTTTTCGGCGCTCGCGGGTCAATTGGCGGATGCGGGCGACAAGGCGCGGATCATCCGCATCGTCAAGACGGCGGAAATTTTCATCATGGTCGCAGGCGCGGCGGGGCTTCTCCTCCACAACATTCCTCTGCTGCTGGCCGGCCTCTTCGCGATGGGCGTGCATTCGACATTCTTCGGGCCGATCAAATATGCGATCCTGCCGCAGCATCTGAAGAGCGATGAAGTGCTGGGCGGCACGGGCCTTGTCGAAGCGGGCACCTATTTCGCCATTCTGATGGGCACGATCGCCGGAGGCCTTCTTGGCCGCGAACATTATGACGTGGCGGCCTGGGGCGTGCTGGGCGTCGCCATCCTCGGCCGGGTCGCGGGCGGCATGGTGCCCCCCGCGCCGCCGGAACAGGATGCGCCGCCTTTCAAGATGGACTGGCATATTATCCGGTCGTCCATCGCGCTCGTCTCCGCGACGCTCCACATTCCGCGCCTGTTTCTCGCAATCGCGGCGATCAGCTTCTTCTGGGCGCAGGGCGCGATCCTGGCCGCGCAATTCCCGCCGCTTGTGAAGAACGTACTGGGGGCGAACGAGCAGGTCGCCACCCTCTTCCTCGCCATTTTCTCGGTGGGCGTGGCGATCGGATCGGTGCTGATCAACCGGCTGCTCGCGGGGCGGGTTCTCGCCAAGTTCGCGCCCGCAGCGGCAATCGTGATGGGGCTGTTCGTCCTCCATCTCTACTGGAACGTGAAGGGCTGGCCCGCCCCCGCCGGCGATCTTGTCGACCTCAAGACCTTCGTTTTCCTGCCCCATGCCGAATGGGTGATGGTGGACCTGCTCGGCGTCGCGATATCGGGCGGCATGTTCGTGGTGCCGCTCTACGCCTTCCTCACCACCACCGTGCATAAGTCGGAGACCGCGCGCACCGTGGCGGCGAACAATATCGTCAATTCGGGCGCGATGGTGCTGGCGGCGGTCCTCCTCACCGTCCTCGTCCATGCGGGCGTATCGGTGGCCGAGACGTTGCTGATGGTGGCGGTCGCCAGCATCGGCGCGGCCTGGATCGCCTGGAAGCTTCATAAAGCCTGCGATAATGGGGACTGCGCGCCGCCTCAGGCGAGGTAGGTGCTGAAGAAAACGAGCCCGCAAAGCAGGGTATAGCCGAACAGGCGCACGTCCGGATTTTCCGGCGCCAGCGCAAAGGCGCCGCCATTCCAGGCGGGCGGATCCCGCCGCATCTTCCGGCCGAACAACAAAGGTGAACGCATCGTCATCATGCCGGTATAAATTAACGATTTGTTTACCTTGTTCCCTGGTTTGCGACGGGTTGACAGGCAGGCGGCATGAAATGGTATTTTGAACAAAAGGCGAACATATAGATTGACGAGTCGGAGGTTCGTGCCATGCCGCACATCCAGTCCATTCCAAGCGAGAGAGCGGACGCCAGCCCGTCCGTCTGCTTCGCACTGGGCGCGGAAGAGGCAGACGGGCGGCTGAAGGGCGGCCTCCCCTCAGGCCGTCTTCACGAAACCATAAGCGGGACGGCGGAAGACGATGCCGCGACGGCCGCTTTCACTCTCCTCCTGGCGTTGCGGGCGATGCGCGCTGGAGGGTCTTTGCTCTGGATCCGCCATGACAAGGGGGAGCGGCGATCCGGAAGGCTTGATCCGCATGGCCTTGCCGCGATCGGTGCCGATCCCGCGCGGCTGATACTGGCAAAGGCGCCGACCGAAAAGGCGGCGCTTCAGGCCGGGCTCGATGCCGCGCGCTGCGCGGGGCTCGGCGCGCTCATCATCGAAATATGGGGCAGGCCGAGGGAGCTCGACCTCACCGCAACGCGGAAACTGGCTTTTGCCGCGGAGCAATCGGGCGTCACCGCCTTCCTGCTCCGCATT
>DATDNN010000274.1:0-9248 GCA_036518255.1 Allosphingosinicella sp.
CGGCGACAGATAGCCCATCGCGTAGACGAGCAGGCCCTGCCCCACGACCTGGCTGCCGAAGGACAGGAGGAGGAGCGGCGTCCAATCGCGCGGCATCACCGCCTCGCCCATGGCGAGTGCCAGGATGAGAAGCGGCAAGGCGCCCGCTATGGTTGCAAGAGCCAGAACCGGCATCGGCGCCAAGGTCCGCCGCGCCCGATCGATGGCGACGAGATAGAAAGTGTAGAACAGCCCGGCGAGAAGGGCGAACAGATCGCCTTCGAAATGGGACGGCGATAATTCGTAGCTCGATCCCATCAGCAGCACCGCGCCGGTAAGGGCGAAGAGCAGGGCCGCGCCTTGCACCCGGCTCGGCAAGCGGCGCAGCAGCAGAAAGCCGTAAAAGGCGAAGAGCAGGCTGCTCATATTGCCGAACAATGTTGCGTTGGCGAGCTTCGTGCGAACGATGCCGTAATGCCAGGCGGCGAGATCGGCAGCGAAGAACAGTCCGCCCACGACGATGGTGAGGAAAAGGCCCTTGCTCGCCAGCATCGTGCCGCCGCCGGTGCGGCTCAGGACCAGCAGGAGGGGAATGGCGAGCGCCAGGCGCCAGAAACCGGCCGCCACCGGCCCGACATCGGCCAGGCGCACCATCCAGGGACCGAGGGCAAGTACGACGTTGGCCGCGATCAGGGCCGCGAAGGCCAGACGGCCCGAAGCCGGGCGCGGCATAGGGGACGATAGGGGCATGCAGGCGCTGGTAGACGAAAGAAGGCGGCGGCGAAACGGCCGCTGGACGGTCGGGAGCTTCACGCGACCTTGCGGACCGCCGGTCGATACCTACGTTCCGTTGGTCCAGGGACGTTCCGGCCGCCCGTACAAGGAAGCTTCATGACCTCGCTCTTCGATCCGATCACGCTCGGCGCCGTCACCGCGCCCAACCGCATCCTGATGGCGCCGCTCACCCGTGCCCGAGCCACGCGGGAGCATATGCCGACTGACATCATGAAAACCTATTACACTCAACGCGCGGGCGCGGGCCTCATCATCAGCGAGGCGACGGGGATCAGCCGTCAGGGCCTCGGCTGGCCCTATGCGCCCGGCATCTGGACGATGGAGCAAGTCGAAGCGTGGAAGCCGATCACCGACGCGGTGCACGAGGCCAATGGCCGCATCTTCTGCCAGCTCTGGCATATGGGCCGCCTCGTCCATCCGAGCTTCCTCGATGGAGAGAAACCGGTTTCCGCCTCGGCGACGACCGCGCCGCACAAGGCGCATACCTATGAAGGCCGTCAACCTTATGCGGAAGCGCGCGCGCTGGAGCTCGATGAAGTTCCCGATCTGCTGGACGATTATGCGCGCGCTGCGGGCTATGCGATGGCGGCGGGCTTCGACGGCGTGCAGATTCATGCCGCCAACGGCTATCTGATCGACCAGTTCCTGCGCGACGGCAGCAACCACCGCACCGACGATTATGGCGGCTCCATCGAAAACCGCATCCGGCTGCTGCGGCAAGTCACGCACGCGGTGGCGGACATTGTGGGGCCGGAGCGCACCGCCGTCCGCCTGTCGCCCAATGGCGAATCGCAGGGGGTGAATGACAGCGATCCCGAAGCTTTGTTCACCGCCGCGGCAGCGATGCTGAACGAGATCGGCATCGCCTTCCTCGAACTGCGCGAGCCCACGCCCGACGGCACGTTCGGCAAGAGCGAGGTGCCGCCAATCGCGCCCGCCATTCGCAAGATGTTCGAGCGGCCGCTGGTGCTCAATTCCGACTATACGCTGGAACGCGCCCAGGCGGCGTTGTCGGAAGGGGAGGCGGACGCGATCAGCTTCGGGCGGCCGTTCATTTCCAATCCGGACCTGCCGCAGCGGCTCGCGCTCGGCGCCGACCTTGCCCATGACGATCAGTCCACCTGGTATAGCCAGGGACCGGAAGGCTATATCGATTACCCGGAGGCCGAGGCGGCTGCTGCGGCTTGAATCGGGGTGTGCTCCGGCGAAGGCCGGAGCCCAGCGGAGAAGGTCCGGGGCGGCTGGACCCCGGCTTTCGCCGGGGAACAGGATTTAGGCGAACCGTTCCCTAAGCGCCATCATCGCCAGCGCGGCCTTGGCCGCCTCCCCGCCCTTGTCCTTCTCATCCTTCCGGGCGCGGGTGAGGGCCTGGACTTCATTTTCCACCGTCAGGATGCCGTTGCCGATGGCGATGCCGTCCATGGTGAGGGCCATCAGGCCCCGCGCGCTTTCGTTGGCGACGATCTCGAAATGATAGGTTTCCCCCCGGATCACCACGCCAAGGGCAACGAAGCCGTCATAGCGGCCGGTCTCGGCAGCGAGCGCCACGGCACCCGGTATTTCGAGCGCGCCTGGGACGGTGACCGTTTCATGGGCATGCCCCGCCGCCTCGATCGCCGCGCGGGCGCCTTCCAGCAGCAGGTCGTTCAAATGGTCGTAGAAGCGCGCTTCAACGATAAGCAGTTTCGCCACGTGTTCAGCCTTTCAGCGGGATCGGCCGTTCGCCGACGATGGTGAGCCCGTAGCCGCCGAGCGCGACGGGGGTGTGATGTGTGTTGGTGAGCAGGATCATGTCCTGGACGCCAAGCGCGGAGAGGATCTGCGCGCCGACGCCGTAATCGCGCAACTGCTCCTGATCCTCGGCGGGCGCCTTGCCGGAGCGGCGGTTAAGCTCGTTCGACAAGGCATTCTGCATCGGCCGGTTGATGACGACGATCACGCCCGCGCCTTCCTCCGCGATCGCCTGCATGGCACCGGCAAGAAGGCCGGATCGCGGCGTCGCTTCGGCAAAGGCGTCGGAGAACATGCTGAGCGCGTGCATGCGCACGAGCGTGGGTTTGTCCGGATCGATGCGGCCTTTTACGAGCGCGATCTGCTCGATGCCGGTTGCCTTGTTGAGGAAGCTTTTGGCCGTCCAGGTGCCGCCCCACTGGCTTTCGAACGGCGCCTCGCCCGTCTGCTCGACCAGGTGATCCTTCTTCAGGCGGTAGGCGATGAGATCGCGGATCGTGCCGATCCTGAGGCCGTGAAGCTGGGCGAATGCGATAAGATCGTCCATCCGCGCCATCGTGCCGTCCTCGCGCATGATCTCGCAGATCACGCCGGACGGATTGAGGCCGGCGAGGCGGGACACATCGACCGCCGCTTCGGTATGCCCGGCGCGGACGAGCACACCGCCCTCGCGCGCCACTAGCGGAAAGACGTGCCCCGGGGTGACGATATGCTCCGGCCCTTTCGAGGCGTCGATGGCGACGGAAATGGTGCGGGCGCGATCGGCGGCGGAAATGCCGGTGGTGACGCCGTCGCGCGCCTCGATCGAGGTGGTGAAGGCGGTTTCGTGCCGGGTGCCGTTGTTGCGCGACATGAGACCAAGGCCGAGCTGGTCGACACGGCTCTTCGACAGCGCCAGGCAGATGAGGCCCCGCCCGTGTTTCGCCATGAAGTTGATCGCATCCGGAGTCGCCATCTGGGCGGGAATCACGAGATCGCCCTCATTCTCGCGATCGTCATCGTCGACGAGGATGAACATGCGGCCGTTCCGCGCCTCGTCGATAATCTGCTCCGGCGTCGCCATCACCCCGAAGCTGCCGCTGGCGAGGAATTTCTCGAGCTTCAGAAGGGTGTCGGCGGTGGGATTCCAGTCCTCCTCGCCAAGCTTCCTAAGGCTGTTGGGGTGAAGCCCCGCCGCGCGGGCGAGGCCGGATCGCGACATTCCCCCGGTTGTGACGAGTTCGGTGAGTTTGTCGATCAAGATGGTGCTCATGCGGAGCGGTTATCACATCACAATGTGATTGAATAGCACCGATTCACATCAGCCTGTTCGGGACGCCCGGCGGAGTTCCATCATGCGGCCGAGATAGCGGGCCAGAATGTCGATCTCGATATTGAGGCGGCGCCCCGCCTCTATCGAGGAAAAGGTGGTCTGCGCCGCCGTGTGCGGAATGATGTTGATCGCGAAGCGGACGCCGCCGGCGATATTTTCGACTTCATTCACCGTCAGGGACACGCCATCGAGCGTGACCGACCCTTTGGGCGCGAGATAGGCGGCGAGTTCCTCTCCGGCGACCACGGTCATGCGGATGGAATCGCCGACGGTCGCGGCGCTTTCCACTTCGCCGACGCCATCGACATGGCCGGTGACGATATGCCCCCCAAGCTCGTCGCCCACCCGAAGCGCGCGTTCGAGGTTCAGGCGATTGCCCGCCGTCCACAGCCCGGGTGCGGTGCGGCGCACCGTTTCGGCGGACAGATCGACCGCGAACCAGCCCGGCCCCTTGTCGACGACGGTGAGGCACACGCCCGAACAGGCGATGGAAGCGCCGAGATCGACCGTTTCCATGTCATAGCCGCAGCCGATGCGAAGGCGCAGATCGCCCCTTTGTTCGGCCGCCTCGATCGTGCCGATGTCGGTAATGATGCCGGTGAACATGCTGAAAGGCCCCTTGCCTGTTCGGGGTGCGTTAAACCCTGTCGCGCTCGTAGACTTCCAGCCGGTCGATGCCAAGCATCTGCGAGTCCACAAGCCGCCAACGATGATGGGCGTCGGCAAGCTGGGTGAGGCCGACATAGCCGAGCGCCGACTTTCCCTCCCCGATCAGGATTGGCGCGCGATAGAGCAGCAGGCGATCGACGAGGTCGGCGGCGAGGAAGGCCGACGCCGCGCCCGATCCGCCTTCCACCAGCAGATCGTTCACGTCACCTAACTCGTAGACATCTTCCGGACTGCCGAGCCGCGTCCAGCCAACGACCGGCTCGCCGCGCGTCAGCAGCGCCTTGCGGGGCGCGCGGTCCTCCAGGCCGGGCAGGCGGACGTTGAGCTGGGGCGCATCGGCATTGTAGGTGCCGCGCCCGACCAGGATCATGTCGCAATGGGCGCGCAGCCAATGGACGTGGCGGCGCGCATCCTCGCCGGTGATCCAGCGGCTTTCGCCCGATGGCAGCGCGATCTTGCCGTCGAGCGACATGGCGAGCTTCAGCGTGATGAAGGGCCGCCCTTTTTCCAGCCGGGTGAAGAACCCCGCCATGCTTGCGCGCGCGTCCTCGACGAGAAGTCCCGTATCGACCGCGATTCCCGCGGCACGCAGGCGCTCAATGCCTTTGCCGTCCGTACGCGGATCGGGATCCTGCGCCGCGATGACGACCCGCGAGACGCCCGCGTCCACGAGGCTGCCGGCACAGGCGGGGCCGCGGCGGCTGTCATGCGCGCATGGTTCTAGCGTCACGTAGGCGGTGGCGCCCTTCGCCGCCGCCCCTGCCTGCGCCAGGGCCACCGCTTCGGCATGGGGACGTCCGCCCGGCTGGGTCGCGCCTTCGCCGATGACGCGCCCGTCCTTTACGATCACGCAGCCGACATTGGGATTGGGCGCGGTTTGCCCCCGGCATCCTTCGCCGAGCGCGATCGCCGCCTCCATCCACGTGCGGTCGCTCATTGAATGCCGAGCTGCTTCTCGACTTTTTGGAACTGCTCCTGCCGCGCCTTCTTCCGGGCTTCCTTCTTCTTCTGATCGATCTTCTGCTGGGCGACGATTTCGGCGTCGGTGCGGGTGGCGGGCCAGCTTTCGGCATAGATGATCTGCTCGCCCGGCGCGATATTCGTGCGCGCGTCGACGATGAAACCGATGATGATCACCACCGGCATCACGATGGCAAGGATCGCCGCGATCCACTGATGACGGCTGCGCTCCCGTGCGAAGGCCCTGAGGTCGGCCAGCAGGGTTTTGGGAGAGGAGGGGCGTGGTAGGGCCATGGAGGGAAGATAGGGCTGGCGCGCGGGATAGGCCAGCCCCTCTTCCAAATCCTCAATCCTCCATGCGGAAGGTGACGCTCATGACTTTCTGGCTTTCGACCGGACGGCCGTCCTCGGTCGCCGGTTTGAACCGCCAGCGGCTGAGCGCCTGACGCTCGGTCGCCTTGTAAAAGGCATCGCTGGTCGCCGAGACCCGCGCCACCGCCTTGACGCGGCCATCCGTGCCGATCGTCACTCGCACCGTCACCTTGCCCTCGTTGCTCATCCGCTGTTCGGACGGCGGATAAGGCGGCTGGAGGTCGCCCGCATAGCGGCGGTCGATCTGCGCCTCGACCCGAACGGGAGCCGGCACCGGAGCCTCAACCGCTCCGCCGCCGCCGGAGATGACGACCTCGGTTCCCGGGCGGGAAGCGAGCGGCGGGGTGGGTACGGGATCCGTCTTGCCTTCTACCGTGGACTGCACCGGCAGCTTCACCAAGGGCGTTTCCGCCTTGAATTCGGCGGGCGCCTGCGCCTTCGGCTCAGGCTTGGGCTCCGGCAAGACTTCCGGCGGCGGTGCGGGCTCCGGATAATTGTCGACGAAGATGGGCGGGAAGACCTCCTTGATCGGCATGTCCATCTTCGACAGCGCAACGGCGGTGAGGGCCGCGCCGTGGAGCCCGATTACAACGGCAAGGCGGGCGGCATTGCCTTTGTTCGGGGTGAGAAATCCTGCTTCCATCCTTCCTCTCCTCCTTCTGCTTTATGTTACAACGTAACGTGATGGTATAATGTCACCATGTAAAGCAAAAAGTGGTGGGCTCGGCGTCAGGCACAGCATGGGCGAGCGTGGAGGAAACGGGGGAGCGAGAGATCAGTCGATGGCTGCGCGCAGGCGGGCGAGGCTTCGATCCTTACCGATCAGGCGAACGAGCGCGCCCATTTCCGGCCCGCTGTCCCGGCCGGTCAGGGCCCGGCGGAGGGGCAGGAACAGAGCTTTGCCGGTGCGCCCCGTCTCCTCCTTCAGCGCGCCGGTGAGGGCGGCCCAGGGCGAATCGGCCCAGTCGATGCCCTCCGCAAGCGCGGCCGCCTTTTCCAGGAAGACCGCATCGCCGGGATCGGCGGCCATGGCGACCGGCCCCTCGACGATCGCCCACCAGTCGACCGCTTCAGCGAGGGTGCGGAGGTTGGGGCGAACCGCCTCCCAGGCCGCGCGGTCCATACCGTGCGGCAACCGCGCCGCGACCTGACCGTAATCGAGCTGGTGGATAATGCGGGCGTTCAAGGCCTCCAGCTCCTCCATGTCGAAGCGGGCGGGCGCACGGCCGAACGTCTCGAAGCAGAAACGTTCGATCAGCGGATCGGGGCTCGTCACCGCCTCGACCGGCTGGCTGGTGCCGATGCGGGCGAGCTTGGCGATGAGCGCCATCGGTTCGATCCCCGCTTCCCGCATCGCTTCGACGCCGAGCGACCCCAGACGCTTCGACAATTTGCCTTCCGAGCCCACCAGCAGCGCCTCGTGCGCGAAGGCGGGCGGCGGCGCGCCCATCGCTTCGAACATCTGCAGCTGCAGGCCGGTATTGGTGACATGATCCTCGCCGCGCACGACATGGGTCACGCCCATGTCGATATCGTCGATGACGCTGGGGAGCATATAGAGCCAGCTGCCGTCCTCGCGCCGGATCACCGGATCGGAGAGGAGCGCCGGATCGAAATGCTGTTCGCCCCTTATGCCGTCGAACCAGTGGATGGGCTTGGCGTGATCGAGCTTGAACCGCCAGTGGGGTTTGCGTCCCTCCGACGCGAAACGGGCGAAATCTTCATCGGTCAGCGACAGGGCCGCACGGTCGTAAACCGGCGGCTTGCCCCGGCTCAATTGCACCTTGCGTTTGAGGTCCAGTTCCTGCGCGGTCTCGTAACAGGGATAGACGCGTCCCGCCTCCCGCAGCCGGTCCAATGCCGCCTCATAGCGGTGGAAGCGTTGGGACTGGCGATGCTCCTCGTCCCAGGCGAGGCCGAGCCAGGTGAGATCGGCCTTGATCGATTCGGCATATTCCTCGCTCGATCGCTCCCCGTCAGTATCGTCGAGGCGCAGGATGAAGCGTCCGCCATGCCGCCGCGCCCACAGCCAGTTGTGGAGGGCCGTGCGGATATTGCCGACATGCAGCTTTCCGGTGGGAGACGGGGCGAAGCGAGTGACGACGTTCATGGCCCCTGCCTCTAGAGAGAGCGGGCGTTCCGGGCAACGCCCCTTGCCGCTGACCCCATGCGCCGCCTAAAGGGCTTCGAGGCCGTTTTCGAGGGGTGTGCGCATGAAGCTGATGTCGGGCAATTCCAACCTTCCGCTTGCGCGGGACATCGCCAAATATCTCGAAATCCCGATGACGGACGCGGCGGTGAAGCGCTTCGCCGACGAGGAAGTGTTCGTCGAGATCAACGAGAATGTTCGCGGCGAGGACGTGTTCGTCATCCAGTCGACCGCCTATCCCGCCAACGACAATCTGATGGAGCTTTTGATCTGCATCGACGCGCTGCGGCGGTCGTCGGCGAAGCGGATCACGGCGGTGCTCCCCTATTTCGGCTATGCCCGGCAGGACCGGAAGCCCGGCCCCCGCACCCCGATTTCGGCCAAGCTCGTCGCCAATCTCATCACCGTCGCAGGCGCCAACCGCGTCCTTTCGATCGACCTCCACGCCGGGCAGATCCAGGGTTTCTTCGATATCCCCACCGACAATCTCTACGGCGCGCCCGTCATGTCGGCGGACATCAAGGCCCGTTTCGCCGGTGAGAATATCACGGTGGTGTCGCCGGACGTTGGCGGCGTGGTCCGCGCCCGCGCGCTCGCCAAAAGGCTCGACAACGCCCCCCTCGCGATCGTCGACAAGCGCCGCGAGCGCGCCGGCGAATCGGAAGTGATGAACATCATCGGCGACGTGCGCGGCCGCTTCTGCATCCTCGTCGACGACATCGTCGATTCCGCCGGAACGCTCTGCAACGCCGCTGCGGCGCTGAAGCAGGCGGGAGCCGAAGACGTGGTCGCCTATTGCACCCATGGCGTGTTGTCCGGTGGCGCGGTCGCGCGCGTCGAAAAATCGGAACTCAGGGAACTCGTCGTCACCGATTCCATTGGTCTCCACGACGTGGTGGCGGGCGCGGAGAAGATCCGCATCCTCACCGTCGCGCCGCTGCTGGCCGAGGCAATCCGCCGCATTTCGCAGGAAAGCTCGGTCTCCAGCCTGTTCGACTAAAGGAGACGCTTCATGTCCAGCCTGCTCATCACCGGCACCAAACGCGGCGCCGGTGCAAATTCGTGCGCGTGTGGTTGAGCGCTAGAGCATCCGCGCTATTTTTCCAGCCTGTTGAGGGCGGAGAGGAGGTTGGCTCAATGATTTCGCGACGAACAGTCCTATTTCCTGCCGATCCTATCCGGCAGGGATGCTAAGGGGAGCTCGCTGATCGACTCTGCTCGTCTGCCCGCCGTTATTACGGACTGGTTTGCCGCCAAGGGCTGGGCGCCGCGCCGGCACCA